>DMMN01000045.1 GCA_003453835.1 Bacteroidota bacterium
AGGCAGGCGGGGACGTCCGGCTTCTGCGGAGACCTCGTTCCACCACCGGGCGGGACGGGCATGTCCCGACTCGCTTGAGTTTTAGTAATCGACGGCATTGCACGGATTCTAAATGAAACACTCCAGTCATCAAGTACTTTTTGGACGGCCTCTCGGTGCGCTCAGGCTGACTATTTTTTGGGCAGGTAAACTCGTAGTCGTCACTGTGCGAAAAAGGCGCATGCCAATCAACCGGCGGGCAGTGTTCCGAATTCGGCGGTGATAGCGTTGCGGACGGTCGCGCATGGATGGAGCGTCTACCCGCCCAAATGAACTGATAATGGCGGCCGGGGATTGGAGTGCCATCTGGGAAACACTTGCCCGCGCTCTTCTGTTTCAAGCAAGCTTGCTCGATATTGTCTTTGTGAACAGGACTTCTTATCTTCATCAAGCCCGAATGAATGCAGCTCGTATGACAACTGGACTCGCTCGTCTATCGGAGGAAGAGCTCGAAAAGTTCAACTGGACGCGTGAAACCATTTAAGAGCCCCTCACGTCCACGCTCCCGCCCGATGAGTTGCATCGCGAGGAAATCTTGGCGGGATTCGTGAATCTGATGAGGAGATCCGGAAGAAGAATATGAACCAAGGCCGCTCGTCCGGCGACTTCCCATAAGGAAGTTTAGATTCTTCTTCGTTTCCCTTGACTTCGATGAACCTCGCCACGTTCATATTCAGAGGGAAAACATGACCGCCAAGTTTTGGCTTGATCCGGTTGCACTTCAAAATGCGGGTGGATTTAGTCGAGTCGAACTCAACGGCATTGCCCGCCTAGTTAACGAAAACCAAGAATACTTATTGAAGGCGTGGAATGAATTCTTCAACATTTGAAAGTCAGGAAGAACGTGCACAGAATGTCGCGGTGACCGAGGACTCGTTAGTTGTTGACCTTGTGGATGGCCGTACGATTATTGTGCCACTCGCGTGGTACCCACGCTAATGGCATGGGACTCCAGAGGAGCGAAGCAAATTCGAGGTCGGCGGGGGGGGCACACTGATACACTGGCCCGAGCTTGATGAGGATTTGAGTGTCTCAGGTCTTCTAGCCGGGCGGCGTTCTGGAGAGAGTTCCCAATCGTTTAGGAAATGGCTCGACGAACGATCGGAGCCAAAGGAGAAACCTTGAAGGAACTTCTCCCGAAATGGATAAAAGAACTCGTCAAGCAACAAAGCTTGTGCAACTTCGCCGGAATGTTGACCTTCGTATCTCAGCGTTAGCTTGTCACCCAAGGAATTTCAAGAGGGACTACATCATCCCCTACGAGGCAATGACGAAGGGAATACGCATCGCTTGAATGGTTCAGATGCTTCGCTGTAAAAGAAAGAAGAGCCGATCTTGCCGTCGGCTTTTTTCTTTCCCGCACAACGCTCCTGTGTGAGTAGTCTCCACTGAGAGCGATCTCTTGTTTGCGCACTAACCGCCGCAGAAGGCGTGTGAATTGTTAGAGACGTGCAGGTCGTTTAACCTGCATTGAATCAGCGAATCAGGACCATAAGTGACGGCACCTTTCTTTCTCCACACGTGCGTACAAGTTGCGCAAGCCTCTCTTTTTCGTTATCATCAAAAGCGAAACAGACCGAGCAAGAAACGGATAGGTTCCGAGAGTGACGGCTGCCGCTCCACCTCATCCAAACTGTAATCCTTCTTTACTATGACCGTTCTCGGTATTGAAACATCGTGCGATGAAACCTCTGCGGCGATCGTGCGCGATGGGAAACTCCTGTCCAACGTGACGGCAACCCAATTCTTCCATGCCAAATATGGGGGAGTTGTGCCCGAACTGGCTTCCCGCGCTCATCAGCAGCGGATCGTTCCTATCGTGCAAGAAGCGCTTTCCCAAGCGGACCTGACGAAAGCCGAACTGGATGGAGTGGCTGCAGTATACGGTCCGGGTCTGGTTGGCTCCATCCTTGTCGGGCTGAGCTTTGGAAAAGCGATGGCTTTGGGTCTCGGTGTCCCGTTCATCGGGGTCAACCATATGGAGGCGCACATCCTCTCCAATCTCATCGAAGAACCCCAACCCGATTTCCCATTCATCAACCTCACGGTCTCCGGCGGACACACGCAACTTGTATTGGTGAAGAACCCGTTCGACTATCAAATCCTTGGCGAAACGAAAGACGACGCGGCGGGAGAGGCGTTTGACAAAGTAGCAAAGATGTTGGGCATTGGTTATCCCGGAGGGCCTTTGATCGACCGCTATGCCTCAAGAGGGAATCGGTCATTTGTTAAGTTTCCGCGTCCGTACCTTGAAGAGGGATCGCTGGAATTCAGCTTCAGCGGTCTCAAAACATCGGTCCTGTACTATTTGAAGAGGATCGGATTCAACTCCGCGCAACGGAAAGTGATGGAACTCAATCCGGAGGGTCTGGATGAGTTTCTTTCCGATATCTGCGCGAGCTTCCAGGCGGCGGTTGTGGATGTGCTTGTCGACAAGACGACGCTTGCAGCCAGACGCTTCGGTGTGCGCGATGTGGCCATCGCCGGCGGAGTGGCTGCCAACACGGAACTCCGAGAACGGATGCGTCAGGCAGGGGAATACTTTGGGCTGAGGATCTTCATCCCAAAATTCGACTATTGCACCGACAATGGCGCAATGGTGGCGATGGTCGGATTTCTCAAGATGCAAAAGGGTCGCACGTCAAGCCTTGAATTGACAGCGGAGCCAAGTCTGGAGTTGACGTAGGTTTTCCCTATGCCTCCGTCCAGAGGATCACTACGCCTGCGTATGAAGAAAGAAAAAGTGTGAAGAGAATTCACAACAAACTCGATGAATTGCGCGGGTCGGGAAGAAAAGCACTCATTCCGTACGTGACGCCGGAATTTCCGTTCAGGGGCATCACCCTTCAGCTCCTTCGACGCTTGGAGGAGGGGGGCGCCGACATGATCGAAGTCGGAATTCCGTTCTCGGATCCACTTGCTGATGGCCCGACGATCCAACACTCCTCGGAAGTCGCGCTGGCAAACGGCGCATCCATCCCGGGTATTATGGCGGCAGTAAGAGAATTCAGAACGAAGAGCGAGCTTCCACTTCTGCTCATGGGGTACGTGAACCCCATTCTACACTTCGGAATGGAACAGTTTATGTCGGATTGTCGGGAAGCCGGCGTTGATGGGTTGATCATCCCCGATCTGCCTCCGGAGGAATCAGGCGAGCTCAAATCCTTCGCGGACCGGCGCGAGATTAGCACCGTCTTCCTGATCGCACCGACAACTCCGGATGAACGCATCAGGCAGATCGACGACCTCTCGACGGACTTCTCATACTGTGTGTCCGTTACCGGGGTGACCGGCGCAAGGCAGAAGCTGGGAGACGGTGGAAGCATCGACGAATTCCTGAGGAGAGTCCGACGGAATGCGAAGAAGCCGTTCGTCGTCGGGTTTGGCATTTCCAGCGCGGAACACGTTGCGCGCGTATGGCAACACGCAGATGGAGCGGTAGTTGGTTCGGCTCTTATCAGACTCCTTGATCAAGCGGCGACCGCAGAAGAAGCAACAGCCTCCGCGAGAGAATTCGTCCGATCTCTTCGACCGGATGAGGACCAATGAACGATCAGAATCATGATTCCTGCTGAATGGTGAGATTGCGAATTGTCACCGCGGGATCTACCCCCGCGGGCTTTTTGGCATCCGATAACAAGACGAAAGATCAGCCGATGGATTCACTTGACGAGTGGCGTAAACGAATCGATGATCTTGATCTCCAACTGGTCAGGCTCCTCAACGAGCGGGCACATTGTGCCGAAGAAATAGGCCGGATCAAACTCGGTCTTGGGTTGGGCGCCTACTCACCGGAAAGAGAAGAAGAAGTTATGCGAAACATCACCACATNNCCCGGCAGGCGATCCGCAGGCTTTTCGAGCGCATCATCGACGAATCCCGAACGGTTGAACGCGTCTTCATGTCCGAACAACAAAAGTCCGGCGGCTCAGAACGGAAATGACTCAGGAATTCTCCATCATCATTTTCGTCAGAGAACGGCCGTGGACCGTCGGGGGCGCGGCCTTCGCTTTTTTCATTCTCGTGCTTCTCTATTGGATCTTCTGGGCGCCAAACACAACATCCCTAGCGAGTGATCGGGCGGTGAGCGTCCCTCGCGGGGCGACGTTTGCCTCGGCGACGGATTCGCTTGACCTTTCCGGTGTCCTGCGAACGAAGTGGACCTTTAGCCTCGCGGGTCGGATTCTTGGAGTCACAACAGAGATCAAGGTGGGGAAGTATCTTTTTCCAAAGGGGCTCTCCAATCTCGAAATCCTTCGCGATCTGGCTGAAGGGAAGTCCCGCGTCTTGATTCCGGTAACGATTCCCGAAGGGTGGCGGATCGAGCGGATGGCAATCCGCTATGCGCAATCTCTGGGAATCGATGCGGAAAAATTCATCTCGCTCTGCCGGAGCGGGCGATTCACTCGCTCGCTTGGGTTCGATGCCGAATCGCTCGAGGGCTTCCTGCTTCCCGAAACGTACAAGTTCTTCTGGCAGACCGATGAGGAAGAGATCATCCGGCGGATGACGGAGGAATTCAAAGTGTTCTACGTTGATAGCCTCAAGGCTCGCCAGATGGAAGTGACCCTGACCCTGAACCAGGTCTTGTCTCTCGCGTCCATTGTAGAAGGTGAAACGCGAATCGCAACCGAGCGCGCGACCATTGCGGGCGTCTATCTTAATCGGCTGAGAAAAGGGATGCGGCTCGAAGCCGATCCGACGGTTCAATACGTGCTTCCGGACGGACCGCGACGGTTGTTCTACTCGGATCTCCGAATCGACTCCCCGTACAACACCTATCNNTGCCGCCCGGGCCCGTGGGAAATCCGGGCAGGCAATCGATTCTCGCGGTGCTCTATCCGGAAAAGCACTCGTTCATTTTCTTTGTTGCCGACGGGACGGGTGGGCACAAGTTCTCGCGCAATTACTCCGATCATCGCAAAGCAGTCCAGGAATTTCGGCGCTGGCGAAGGGAGAATCAGAAGAACTCCAACACAACGGGTTGAGCTCGATTTCGATCATCGAGCTCGTTTGTTCTTTCTCGCTCATTTTCTATATTGTCGCATCAACTTTCAACCGTATTCTCCCGTTCGATGAAAGCTCTCCTCCATTGTCGTAACCCGATTCNNCAGGGTGGACCGATCGACACGGATCCTCCGCACATCGTGTCGACATTCCCCGCGAACTACACTACAAGATTCTTCGGCGAGAGGATCATCCTCGAGTTTAATGAGTACGTGGATCAGCGGAGCGTTGAGGAATCGATCTTCATCTCGCCCAGCGTGGGCACGCCGGGTTTTGATTGGAGCGGCCGGGAGGTCGAGATCCGGTTTTCAGAACAGCTCCGCCGTCACACCACGTACGTCGTCAATATCGGCACCGACGTGATTGACGTCCGAAACCGAAACAAAATGGCGCGGGCCTTCACACTCGCTTTCTCAACGGGGGATGAGATCGACCAAGGGGCGATCGAGGGGAGAGTCTATCCCATTCAGTCTCAGGATTCCCCGGAAGGGATCATGATACTCGCCTACAATCTCACCGGAGTTGATCCGGACACGCTCGATCCAACGAAAGCAAAGCCGGACTACGTCACCCAAACGGGAAAAGGGGGCGACTTCTTCTTCCGGCACATTGCGTTGGGGGAGTACCGACTGCTGGCAATCCGGGACGAGTACAGGAATCTGCTCTACGATCCAGAGGCAGATGACTTTGGAATTCCGGCGGCGACGATCACCTTGTCTTCAAGTGATACTCTTCAACTGGATGTTC
Organism: Bacteroidota bacterium; assembly: GCA_003453835.1. GTDB lineage: Bacteria > Bacteroidota > Ignavibacteria > UBA10030 > UBA10030 > UBA10030. The sequence goes on from DMMN01000045.1 coordinate 5,794, forward strand.
TGATGCAGTTGGCGAGGGAAGATACCACAGCACCGCGGCTCGTGAAGGCAACCGCTCCGGATCTGATGCACGTCGTCGCTGAATTCTCTGAACCGATGAACGCAAGCTCGGGGCAAGCGCAGAGCTTCTCGATTGCCGACACCCTCGATCAATCTCCCGTTGGGGTCAGGTCGGTTTCGTCTTTGATCTCGAAACCCGGCTCGTTTCTCCTCGTCACCGAGGGATTGAAACGGGGGAGGGGGTACAGGATGACAGCACGGAACGTGACTGATCTGAATCGATGGGAAGTAAGCGACCTGGCGAATTCGATCTCGTTTGAGTCCGCTTCCGTGCGCGACACGACCGGACCGGCTCTCGTCTCAAGCTCGATTCCAGATAGCGCGCGCGGAATCCAATTCCAAACGGAAATCGAAATCCACTTCTCGGACGTGGTGAACAGGGGATCGGCGGAAGGAGCAATCCTGATTCAAGATAGCCTCCGGAGATTTGTGCCGATTCGAGAGCGATGGCTGTCGGATGTTGCCATGGCACTCCGACCCGTCAAACCGTTCCTCAGCAAGATGTGGTACTCGCTCAAAGTCGATCTCAGAAAGCTCCAGGACCTTTCCGGAAACAAAGGCCGAGACTCCGCTCGAACGCTTTTCTTCGAAACCCTGGACGCTGAGGCACTGAGTGCGATCGAGGGGGATGTTGTTGATCAAGCGACCATCGACACTTCCGGTGCACTTCACCTTCTTGCAGAAAACATTGACCACAATGAGCTGAAGCCATACATCGTCACACTGCATCATCCGGGGCCGTTTGCCTTTCACGAGATTCTGGAGGGTCGGTATGTTCTGAGAGGATTTCGTGATCGGAACGCGAACGGAACGTACGACGGCGGGCGTCCATTCCCCTTCACGCCATCCGAGCGATTCATCCGCTCTTCCGACACCTTAAAGGTCCGGGCACGATGGCCTTTGGAAGGAGTGAGACTCGAGCTTCGATGACTTTCCTCGACAAGCGGTCGCGATCGCGGCTTCGACCGTTCAGAAGCTCCACGCTTTCCCCTCTTCTGGAATCTGACGAACCACGGTATCACCGGAGTGAGGGATATCCGACCCTCAACATCATTCCAACTCCTGCCTCAGCCTTCCGACTCGATGAACCGATCCCTCAATCGTCCGCAGTTCCATCCCGCTGACGCACGTTCCTTACCGCGCGTTTTTGTTGACTACACCAAAACCGTTGCGTTGACTTTCAACCCATTTTTGTTTAACATTTCCCCGAATTTCTTCAGCAAGTTCTTCGTTGCCTCATCCGCAACCATTTTCTCGCTCGATGTGTTGATATGCTTGAAAGCTACATTCCAATCTTCGTGATGCTCGCCGGCGGCGTCCTCTTCGGCGTGGTCATGGTCAAGCTCAATGAATGGCTCGGCCCGAAACGAATGACCGAGGAGAAGCTGACGACTTACGAGAGCGGCATGGAACCCATCAAGACGGCGCGTGAACGGTTCTCGGTCAAATTCTATATGGTCGCCGTCCTCTTCATCCTGTTCGATATCGAGGTCGTCTTCCTCTACCCCTGGGCCGTCTCGTTCAAGCAGCTCGGCGTGTCGGGATTCGTAACGATGTTCGTCTTCATTTTCATTCTGCTGGTCGGCTACTATTATGTGTGGAGAAAAGGAGCGTTGGAATGGGACTAGAACAAGCGCTTGGTGATAGCTTTCTCACGACGAAGCTCGAAGATGCAATCAACTGGTGCCGAAAGAATTCGCTCTTCCCGATGCCGATGGGCATCTCCTGCTGTGCCATCGAGATGATGGCGTTTGCCGGACCGCGTTTCGATGCGGCACGCTTCGGCTCAGAGGTCTTTCGCTTCTCTCCACGCCAATCCGACGTGATGATCGTGGCCGGAACGACCACCTTTAAGATGGCCAAGGTCGTTCGAAAGATCTACGACCAAATGCCCGATCCGAAGTGGGTGATTGCCATGGGAGCTTGCACCTCCTCCGGCGGAATGTACCGGACCTACTCGGTCGTTCAAGGCATCGACCTGTTCTTGCCGGTCGACGTCTACGTCGCCGGCTGCCCGCCGCGTCCTGACAATCTCATCAACGCTCTCTTGACCCTCCAGAGAAAAGTACAGAAGGGAGAGAGCAAGGGAAGCTCAACGGCAATAATCGGTGATTTCACAACGCACCGCCATCCGGTGCCTAGCGCGGGATAAGAAATGAATCACGTCGTTGTCGAAAAGCTCAAGACCCGATTCGCAGATGCGGCGTTCGAGTTCAGCGAGTTTCGAGCAGAGCTTACGGTCGTCGTTCCAAAAGAAATCATCACGGAAGTTTGCCAGTATCTCAAAGAAGCTCCTGAGCTCACGTATGACTCTCTTAGCGACCTCTGCGGCATCGACATGAACACGCCGGCGAAGCGATTCGGCGTCATCTACAATCTCTACTCGCTCGCCACGAAGCATCGGATTCGTCTGAAGACGTTTTGCGAGGAAGAGGATCCGACCGTTCCGACCGTCACCGGCGTCTGGGGAACGGCGAACTGGCACGAACGCGAGGCCTACGACATGTTCGGCATGGACTTCCAGGGCCATCCGGATTTGCGCAGAATGTACATGCCGGAAGAATTCGAACACTTTCCCCTCCGCAAGGACTTCCCGCTCATGGGTATTCCCGGTTCTCTCCCGCTTCCAAAGAAATAGACGCCCCCATGGAACAGCACGTCGAAGAAGTCACACGCAGGACGAAAATCCTGCAGGCTCTTGAAGACCAGAACACGAGCGTTTCGTTCGACGATCCACTGGAGAATCAAATGGTTCTCAACATGGGTCCGCAACACCCCGCCACCCATGGTGTCTTGAGAGTTCTTCTTCGTCTCGACGGCGAAACCGTTGTTGCCTCGATCCCCGAGCTCGGATATTTACACAGGGGGTATGAAAAGCTGGCCGAGAATTGCACCTATCACGAGTTCATCCCACACACCGATCGGCTCGACTATCTCTCGCCGATGAACAATAATGTCGCGTATGTCTTGGCCGTGGAGAAATTGCTCGGCATTGAAGCTCCGCCCCGGGCCCAGTATGTGCGCGTGATGGTGAAAGAACTGGCCCGGATTTCCTCCCACCTGATGTTCCTCGGCTCGCTCGCCATGGATGTCGGCGCGCTGACCGTTTGGATGTGGGCCTTTCGCGAGCGAGAGAAGCAATACGATCTCTTTGAACGCATCGCCGGCGCGCGCTTCACGACAAGCTACACCCGCATTGGAGGAGTGGCGCAGGATGTCACTCCGGAGACGCTTGAGTTGGTGAAGAAATTCGTATACGATTTGCCGGGGCACATCAAGGAGTGCGAGAAGCTTCTCAACAAGAACAGAATTTTTGTGGATCGAACGGACGGGATCGGAGTGATCACCAAAGAGCAAGCCATCGATCTTTGCTATACCGGCCCCGGGCTTCGCGCTTGCGGAGTCGGGCACGATCTTCGAAGGGCGAATCCCTACCTCGTCTACAAAGACCTCGACTTCGACATCCCGGTATATGAAGGGGGAGATGCGCTCGCACGCTATTATGTTCGGATGGATGAAATCAAAGAGAGCGTAAAGATTCTGAAACAAGTCTTGGCGAAAATGCCTCAGGGAGATGTCCACGCCTTCAAGCCGAAGAAAGTTCTCCCGCGCAAGGAACGAGTCTACACGAAGATGGAAGAGCTGATCCATGATTTCATGATTGTGAATTTCGGTGTCGATCCGCCGGTCGGTGAAGTGTACTCCGCCGTGGAAGCATCGAAAGGGGAGTTGGGATTCTATTTTTNNGTACCAGGCCGTGGAAGCCCCGAAGGGGGAGCTCGGTTTCTATATCCACAGCCACGGCGAAGGATATCCCTGGCGACTCAAGATTCGTTCCCCGTCTTTCGTCAATTTGCAGACGCTGCCGGTGATGTTGCAGGGATGCATGATCTCCGACGTGGTCGCCATCATCGGTAGTCTTGATCCTGTGATGGGAGAAGCCGACAAGTAGGACCGGCGGTGGAGGGAGTAGTGAAGACCGGTTCGAGTCGAGTCCCGTTCAATCGAGCCGTGCAATTCCGAACAAAAAATCGAAAAGTCCATGGTGCTTTCAGAACATAACCTCAGAATNNAAGAAGCTGTACCCGACTACTCAGGCGCTGACGCTCCCTGTCTTATGGATGGTACAGGAGGAGCATGGCTACATCTCGGAAGAGGCCATGAAGGACGTTGCCCAACTGCTGAACGTCTCCTACGGTCACGTGCTGGGCGTGGTGACATTCTACACGATGTTCAAGACGAAGCCGACTGGTAAGAATCATATCGAGATCTGCACAAACGTCTCCTGCCTGCTTCGAGGCTCGGCGAAGATCGTTGATTATCTGGAGAAGCGTCTTGGTACGAAGGTAGGTGAGACGTCGGAAGACAAACGATGGACGATCTCCGAAGTGGAGTGTATGGGCTCCTGTGGGACGGCTCCGATGGTTGCCATTGGGGATGAATACCACGAAAACCTGACGCTGGAGAAGGTCGACGTGCTTCTCGAGCGTCTCAGGGAATAAGGCGAAACGAGATGGAATTCGTTTTCACTAACACGGGCGCAGCGGCATAACCGAATGGAAAAGTACATCCTTCCCGACATCAAGGACTTGCACAAGCTCGCCGTTTACGAGTCGCACGGCGGGTACCAGGCACTCCGCAAAGCTCTTCACATGAAACCCGAAGAGGTAACGGAGGAGGTGAAGAAGTCGAACCTCCGCGGCCGAGGCGGCGCATGCTTCCCGACGGGGCTGAAGTGGACGTTCATGCCGAAAGGCACATCGAAGCCGAAATACCTCTGTGTCAACGGCGACGAGTCGGAGCCGGGAACGTTCAAAGACCGAGAGATCTTCGAACGCAATCCACACTTGATGATCGAAGGCACCGTCATCGCGTGTTATGCGATGGGCGTAAAGACTGCCTACATCTACGTGCGGGGCGAGTACGGAAAGTGGATAAAAATGATCCGGGCGGCGATCGATGATGCGTACGCGAAAGGGTACATTGGACGGGACATTCTCGAATCAGGATTTGCCACGGATGTCGCTATTCACAAAGGGGCGGGTGCCTACATCTGCGGTGAGGAATCGGCGTTGATGAACTCCATTGAAGGCGACCGCGGATATCCACGCGTCAAGCCGCCCTTCCCCGCGCAATACGGCTTGTGGGGTTGTCCGACGACCATCAACAACGTTGAAACAATCTCGAACGTCCCTTTGATCGTTAACAAGGGATGGGAGTGGTACTCGAAGATTGGCGCTCCGAAGCATCCCGGACCGATTCTCGTCGGCGTCAGCGGTCACGTCAAGAAACCCGGTGTGTACGAAATGCCAACAGGGGTTCCGCTTCTTGAGATCATCTACAAATATGCTGGTGGTATTCCCGGCGACAAGGCGATCAAAGCCGTGATCCCAGGTGGATCCTCAACGATGATTCTCCGGGGCGATCAGCTCGAAGGAGCCCGGATGGACGCGGATTCAATGAAGAATGCCGGCTCCTCCGTTGGGACAGCGGGGATGATCGTCATGGATGAGGATACGGATCTTATTCAAGTCATTGGAAGAATCTCGAAATTCTACTATCACGAGTCGTGCGGACAGTGCACGCCTTGTCGTGAGGGAACCGGTTGGCTCTGGAAGATCCTCAAACGGTTCGAGGCAGGCGAAGGGAGGAGTGAGGATATCGACTTGTTGATGGAGGTCGCCAATAACATAGAGGGGAACACCATCTGTGCTCTGGGTGATGCTGCCGCCTGGCCTGTTCAGTCGATGATCAGTCGATTCAGAGATGAATTCGAGAAGAGGGTGAAACCTACCATCTCCGAACCTTCCGAGGCCTTGTCTGCTTAGGGTTCATGGAGTGAAGTTTTTTCTCAAGACTCGTATGGGTGCTCGCCTCTACGAGTTTTTCTTTTTGAGATCCGGGATTATCTCGGCAGACTTGAAACATTGTCGTGTCCTTCCTGTATACATTGGCACGCGTGCCGAGAAATGTTATGGGAAAAGGAACATGAAGAGCGTCTCTTACGTCCATATGAGTGAATCCGGCTACAACTCCCGACCCGTCACGAGCGGACAGGGTAAACCGAACCAGATGGAATCAACCGCTCAGGTTACGGATGTCGCCCTCGCAGACAAGAGCGACGAGGTCCTCATTACCCTGTTCCAGCAAGGGGAGAGGGATGCCTTTCGCGTGCTTGTGGATCGATACCATGGGCGCATCAAGAATCTGATCTTCTCGATCTTCCATGAGTCGGGAGTGATTGATGACCTGGCACAAGAGGTCTTCATCAAAGCGTATGAAGCGCTTCCGCGGTTTCGATTTCAATCCTCATTTTACACGTGGCTCTATCGGATCGCAGTAAACAGGAGTCGAGATGAACTAAGGAAGCGGAAGGTCCGACGCTTCTTTTCGCTTCAATCGATGATGGAGTCCCGGGAGGTTGAGGAGAGTCCGACGTTCGCCGTGGAGCCGGGAGATAACGAAATGCAGGAGATCATAGCAAAGGGACTGCAATCGTTGCCGGAGAAGTTCCGTGTCGCCATCATCCTGAAGGATATCGATGGCCTTTCGTATGAGGAAATGGCGGAAGTGATGGAATGTGAGATCGGTACCGTCAAGTCACGACTATCCCGCGCGCGTGCAATGCTCCGTGAGGTCCTGAAGCCCTTCCTGAAGGAATTGTAGAATGAACAGGCGTTCGAAGCAAGAGATCTCCGAGCTGCTGTCGCTGTATCTCGACGGCGAGCTGACCGGAGAAGAGTCAAGAGAAATCGAAGAGATCGTCGCGAGCAATCCCGATGTTGCCAGAGAGTTGCACGAGCTCCGCTCTCTGAAGAGATTGCTGGCCGGCACGAAACGTGTTCCGGAACGGCTCGGATTCTGGACAAGGCTGTCGACGGAACTGGACCGGAGGGAGAAAGAAGAGGAAAACCTGTTACCGTTTCCCCGGAAGTATGTGCCGGCGCTTTCCGTCGCCGGAGTTGTTGCCGTGGTTGCGATTGGCCTCTTCCTCTTTCAACAGCGAGGTGACGTGGTCGACTACGTAAGCAAGCAGTCGGAGAGGGTCCAGAAAGCGGTCGAGGAGAATGTCCTGAAGGGATCCATCCTGCCGTTGTTTTCCAGCGTGGACAAGAACCAGGTGCTTCAGTTTGCGCTGTTCGGCACGCTCCCGCTCGACGCAAAAGCTGAAACGGCTCTGCGCATCGATGAGAGCGCGGAACAAGGATACCGGATCGATGTAGGACGAAAAGCGAAGAAGACGCCCCCCCGCGTGACCATAAAGGATCTCTATCAAGAGATTAAGCCGACACGATCGCAGGCATTGCTCATCGATTCATTGCTCGATCTCGGAAGGGTGCAGATCGAAAAATCGATCTACATCGCCGATGACAAGGCAATGGCGATCGATCCGAGATTGCCGGGATTGAACCGGACGATGCTCGCGAGCATTACTGCCACCCTCGAGCCTCCGCAGCGGGTCCGCTTCGAGAAGTTTCTGAGAGTTCGCAACGCGCCCTACATGGTCGCGGCAACAACGGAACTCCCGGAAACGGCTGATAAGATCCTCGGAGAAATCCATAGAGCGCCGAAGCGGGAAAGATTCATCGTCGTGACGCCCGAGACGCTCGTGTTCTCGAACGTCCCCGTGGATTTCCATGAGATGCACCGAACCGTCGAGCAGGTGGGCCGGCAACGGCACGAATTGCAGATGAAGGTCGATGTGCTGATTCGCAAGTTCGCTGATCGGCAAGAGATCGCGCAGAGCCGCGTCAGGATCGAACAAGAGCCGGTTCGGGTTATGGGTGATCCCGACTTCATCAGCATCCATATTGGGCGTGATACCGAGGAGGTCTCGGCTGTGCCGCGAGTGACTTGGGTACGGCCTCGCATCCCGGTGCCGACGCCGTTTGGCTCCGCGCCCCGGACCCGCTCGTTCAACGTTCGGTACTTCAACGATGATTCGATGATGATGTACGATCTCCAACTGGACAGCGTTATGGTTCGAATGATGAAGAGGGCGCCCGGCGTTCCCATCGATCCGGAGGCGGTCGAAGCGTTGATCGAGGGACATCGGACGCGAATGGGAATTCCGCCCGATCAGGCAAAGATCGATAGTATCATGAACCTCTTCCGGGACGGGCAGATGTCGTTTGAATCCCTGATGAGAGAGATTCGGAAAGATGACCTCCGCGATCGTGAGCGAGTCCGAAAGAAACGGGTAGCCAGGGACTTCCAGGACTGACAGATGCCTTGAGGAAACATCTGAAGAATGGAGGTTCGTCAAGAGAGCCGGGGTTTTTCCCTCGCCCTCAGGAGAATGGCAAGAGAGATTTCAGATTTCGTCTCGCCCGCCAATTTGCTTTTCCTTCCTTCCTTCCCTATATTTTCGCTGCGTTTTTTCCACGTCTCGACACACTCCCTTGTCCGAACATATCAAAGTCAGAATCTCCCGATTATATCCAGACGCCGGCGATCTTCCGTTGCCGACGTATGCGACAGCCGGCTCGGCAGGCATGGACCTCTTTGCCGCCGTGCAAGAGGACGTCGTTCTCTCCCCCGGCGAGACGGGGCTGATCCCAACGGGTTACAGCATTGAGCTCCCGGAAGGATATGAGGCACAGGTCCGACCGAGGAGCGGCCTGGCAGTCAAACACCAGATCGGTATTCTAAACTCCCCGGGAACGATCGACTCGGACTATCGAGGTGAGATCAAGGTCATCTTGACAAACTTCGGGAAAGAACCATACACGGTTCGCCGCGGTGACCGCATCGCACAAATGGTCGTGCAGCGGTACGCGCGCGTGGATTGGGAGGAGGTCGGGACACTCGCAACCACTCCACGAGGCGCCGGTGGATTCGGCCATACCGGCTTCTCATCACTGAAGGGGGACAAATGAGCGCCCAGCGTCGTGCTCGCACCAAAGATCGTCAGGAGAAGGGACCGAAGGAGGAGCGAACGGAAGAGCGATGGGATGTGCTCTTCCGATCTCTCGGGAGAATCGAGATTGTGATGCTTGTGGGAGCGATCCTTCTGTTGCTTGTCCTCATCTATACGATTCAGTCGATTCTTTCGCCGTTCCTTCTTCTGGGAGCGATTCTCTTCTTGTTGTATCCTTTGCGCGGCTACGATCTGGCAAAGAAGATCATGTGGCTGAGCGGCATCTTGTTCGGGATCTGGTTCTTGGTCAACATCTCCGCCGTCCTTGCGCCTTTCGTCGTCTCACTCGTGCTCGCCTATGTCTTAAGCCCGATCGTCGACGGCGCCGAGCGGTGGAAGATTCCGCGTTGGATTACCTCGNNGCGCAATTCGAAGGCATCCTCAATTCCCTGTCGGCCGTCTTCAGCGATTTCAACAAGTGGATGGTGAGTGGGGATCTCGTGAAAGCCCTGCAACGGTACGGCATCTCCCCCGATGAAGTACGAAACACGCTTCAAACGTACTTCACCCCGAAGCTGGAAGATATCCTGAAGAACATCCTCCGCTGGATGCTCGTTGCTCTGAGCAGCTTGAGCGGTGTCGTTACGCAGATCTTTTATGTAGTCTTGGTGCCGTTCCTCACCTTTTACCTCCTCACCGATTTGCCGAAGATCGGTCACAGGCTCTTGATGCTCTTCCCGAGCAGACATCGGGGGAGAGTGGAGGAGTACCTCACCTTGGCGGATCACGTCATCGGATTGTATCTGCGTGGGGTCCTGACGGTCGCGTTCATGCAAGGCTTGCTGGTCTTCTTGTTGTTCTCTCTTGTGGGTATCAAGTATTCGCTGATGCTTGGGGTGATTGCAGCGGCTCTGGATCTCGTCCCCTACTTCGGATTGATCGTGACGATGGTGCTTGCCGGGATCGTTGCGACATTCAGCGATCCTCCGGTATTGCCAAAAGTGCTTTTCGCCCTCGGCTCGATAGAGGTCCTCCGGATCTTTGAGACGATGTATCTTTCTCCCAGGATCGTCGGCAGCAAGGTCGGCTTACACCCGATCCTCATCATCTTCTCGATTCTCGTCTTCTTCCATTTCCTTGGATTTGTCGGCTTGCTCATCGCGGTTCCATCCACTGCATTGATTATTCTCTTCGTTCGTGAGTGGGAGGCGGGAAAACGAGGCGTGCCGCTCCAGGAATATCACTCCACACCATCCGATTAGATCCAATGTCAGGAATTCTGTATCTCGTCGCCACGCCGATCGGTAATTTGGAGGACATGACCTTCCGCGCCCTGCGTGTGTTGAAGGAAGTGGATATCGTCGTGTACGAGGAGCGGAAGGAGGGAGCGCGACTTTTGAAGCACTTCGGCATTGAGAAGCCCGTCGAGAGCCTGAACGAGCACAATGAGGCGGCGGCGTCGCAGGTCATTCTGGATTTGTTGAAGGAAGGAAAGTCCGTTGCCGTCATCTCTGACGCGGGCACGCCCGTCTTCTCGGACCCCGGACGCCTGCTTGTGCAGAAGGCCGTCAAGTCCGGCGTGCGAATTGTGCCGATCCCCGGGGCTTCATCACTGCTTCCCGCGCTTATCGTGTCGGGCTTCTCGATAGACGAGTTCGTGTTCTACGGATTTCTCTCTCCGAAGCGAAACAGGAGGATCGCCGAGCTTCAAGAACTGAAGAAGGAGCGACGCACCGTCGTCCTGATGGACGCACCGTACAGGCTTGTGCAACTTATTCGCGACATCGCTGGAGTCTTCGGAACGAATCGGAAGTTGTGCGTTGCGTTCGACCTCACGCTCCCGACGGAACAAATCTTTCACGGCACGCCACAAAAGCTGTACGAAGAGTTCCTCAAGGAAGAGCGGAAGGGGGAGTTCGTTGTGGTTCTGGGAGGGACCGGAGTGTGACTGGATTCTCACAGGCCATTCTGACGCGCAAAAAGCCTTCTCGCTAGAGGGCTTTTTGGTGTACGGGCGGGAGCCCGGGCTCTGTCTCCGCGACCTCTCTTCGAAGCGGGAAGGAAGCGACGATCAGGGAAACATGACGGCAGAGGCGATCACCGTCGTCCATAATCCATTCTTGTCCCCCTCTGCGGACTGGGTGATGTTGAAGGTTCGGACGATCTTTCCGGACATCTTGTAGATCTTCTCCCGTTCATCCCATGCAGTGTTTGGATCGAACTCAACGCCGAGTGTCGACGCCAGCATCGTTGCCGCCAGGTCTTCCGAATACTCACCCGCGCGCTCATCCGTCTCTCCGTACGGATGATGCTCTGAAAGATATCCGTATTGGCCCGCGTCGGCCGGCTGGGCGACGCCGATGGAGGCGGCGATGAGCCGGTTCGGCTCGTTCGTGGCGTTCCGCGCCATCACACAAAACGTTATAGCGCCCGGCTGAAGGAGCTTCAGCCCTTCCTCTTTCGAAATGCGTTTGCAGCCCGGCGGGAAGATGCTCGACACCGTGACGATGTTGCATTTCTCGATGCCGGCGTCCCGCAACGCAAGCTCGAACGACTGCAAGTAATCTTTGTGTCTGCCGACGCCTTTGGTGAAAAACAATTTGCTTGGAACGAACACTGCCTCATCTCCGCCTTAGGAAGTGAATGATGTGGAGACCGTGGTGAATGAAGCGCCTGACGAACAACGGCCGGCTTCACCCCTCGACTCCGCCCTGTGAAAGTGATGCCCCTCTATCCCCGGAGCCCCACGTTATTGTCGAATGACTCGAAGAAATTTTCGCTTGCCGACCTTGAGGATGAACTCCGTTTTGGACGGCAGCGGCGAGTTTGAATCAGCAACTCTCTCTCCATCGATTGAGACCCCCCCCTGATCGATGAGTCTCCGGGCTTCGCCTTTTGAAGATGTGAGATTCGTCATTGTCAGCAGCGTGACAATCGTCGCGTTTCCATTCTGAATCTCCAGCTTGAATTCCTCGACCTGGTCCGGAACTTCTTTTTGGATGAAGATCCGATCGAACTCTTCTTCGGCCTTGATCGCAGCGGCTGCGCCGTGATAGAGGCTCACGAGAGCTCGGGCGAGCCTGCGCTTCACATCGCGCGGATTCGTCCGCTTGTCCGAAAGCTGTTGTTTGAGCTCCGCCAGTTCCACGTTGGAAACATCGGATGCGAGCTCGAAATAGGAGTAGATGAGATAGTCGGGAATCCGGAGCGTCTTGCCGTAGATCTCTTTCGGGGATTCGCTGACGCCGATGTAGTTATCAAGCGACTTGCTCATCTTCTCGACTCCGTCCGTCCCAATGAGGATCGGCGTCGTGAGAATGACCTGAGGCTCGAGGCCGTACTCTCGCTGGATATCGCGCCCGACGAGCAGATTGAATTTCTGATCCGTCCCCCCCAGCTCGATATCGGCTTCGATGGCGACGGAATCCATGGCTTGGGCGAGAGGGTAGAGGAATTCATGCACACTAATCGGTTCGCCCGCCTTGTAGCGTTCCGTGAAA
>DMMN01000232.1:0-960 GCA_003453835.1 Bacteroidota bacterium
CTCGGTGCCTTCTTGAATTAACGCCTGCTGTTCATTCTTTGCAGCTTCATGACAGTGCACAAGTCGGAGCCAGTAGCAACTCTCCTTCGACTCTTTTCTGCAAATCTTGATCCTCATGACGAAATCCTTTTTGCTCAAGGCTTCGTTTGCTTCGATGTAATTCGCACCAACCGAACCTGACGCTCTGATCAGTTGCTTTCCATATTCGAGGTTGGAGAGAGTCTTCGGTAACCCTTCGACAAACACGCCAACCCTTCTGGCAAATTCTTCGGTGCGTTCCTCCAGGTCATATCGTTTTGGATTTTGGTCTTCTTGCATTTGAGTTTGTTTAGTATTTCGAGATTCGGATTTCGGATTTCCATATCGTTCTAGTCCAGAACCCTATACGCACCGATAGCGAATGAACCTCGGATTCCCCTGTGCGAAGGCTGCTACGTGTTCCTCCTTGAATTCTGCACGGACGAAGGCCGTCTGTTCCCCCACCGGCACTGTTGTGCCTTTGCATTTGAGAATCACGACTTCGACAGCCTGCGCCCCGCTCGCATCCACCGTCACTCTCACGGGCTCCGCGAACAAGCTCCCATCGCCTCCAAGCAGAAACCTGAGATCGTACGTGCCCGGATCAGCTTCGAACACTCCTCTCACAACTTTCAACGGTGGCGTGCCGCGGAAATGGCTTTGATCGAATTCAAAACTCATTGGTCTTCTCCTTTCGAACTACGGTTCTGCGACAAAGAAATCTTTCAGGAAGGGAATGCCCGTGAGATCTCCCGCGATGCCGACGAAGAAATACCACGGACCCTTCTCTTCAACGTTGCTTACCACGCCGATGGTGTAGCTGATGAGTCTATCACTCCGTATGGCGAGACCGCCGAGGAACAACGGCGTGTCATCCTTCGAGCCGCCGACAACGGAGTATCCAAGTGCCAGCGCATATCTGCCGGAGGACCCATCCGGGGG
>DMMN01000232.1:1047-3256 GCA_003453835.1 Bacteroidota bacterium
CGAGTAACCGCTTCTTTCGCGTTTCGACGATCGTTGACGATTCGAACATGTTGTTGATGAACGCCTTATGTGCCGCTGCGACTGACGACTCGATTGGGAGAACCAAGATCGAGTCCGTAAGAGCATGATTGAGTGCAGAGATACGTTCCAAAGCGACTGATCAATTCCTCCCTTAGATCTTCTCCGGCAACGGCGGCGTTTGTTACGATGGCGTAGGAGGCAAAGGTCTTGTCAGGAGGAAGATGATCGCGAAGATAGTTCTCGACGATCTCTGCAAATCTTATCGCCACCGTGTCGGATCGGATCTTCCCGGCAGAGGAGCCTTCGTAGATCGTGAAGAGCATGCGAACGATCAATCCCCGGATTTGCTTCTTGTCGTGGTGATTCAGGCTCCGAAAGCGTTTGACGATCACCTCGGTTTTCACCTTCGGCTCAAGTTTCGGGAGAGGGGCGATCCATGAATCGTTCTGCGGCTCTGCGAGGACCTCGAGCTTCTGAAGTGTCCCGCTATCGGGCCGGCGGATGAAGACATGCGGGATCTCTTTGTCCAACGGGTAACCTCGAATGCTTGCCGTAGCTCCCACCGGGATGCGCCGCGCTTCCTCGAGTCGAAACTGCTCCTTGTTCTGATACACGATCCAAAATCCTTCCTTCGTTCCCGTCTGGCCGATGGCACTCTGGCCCAAAACGAAAAAGAAGATGAAGACGCTGAGTGTTCTTGATCCGGTCATTATCTTGCCTCTGTATTGGTTGAAGCATCCAGACTTTAACTTCTAAAGACAGACTTGTCCAAAATAACAGCCCATTGAAATCCCAAGAGACGCTACTTTCTTTCCGAGAAAGAAAGTAGCACAAAGAAATCTTTCCGAAATCGTAACGCACTTGGAGAGCTTCTATCGCACATGCCTGATTTCGACCCGTCAATAGAAGGCAATCATTCAGATCGGGTTCAGTTGGGTCGAAATCAATACCCACAGTATGAGCTGCCACCCCACACCGCCAACGATTTCGGACGCTCGCTTCCCTCGTCATGAACCATGGTCGGCATCGACGGGGACTACAACCGTCCTCAACCATAAGCTTCCTCCTCCCAAGCGAAAGAGGGCCCGTTCTAACGAACCACCAGTCCATTCTGGACACCACTGTTCTAAAGAATGACCCGCAAATCACACGAAGGAACACGAATCCTTTTTGCTGCTCCATGGATCCCTTGATTCTATTCGTTGCAGAAACACATCTGACACCTACTTCTTCTTCAAGAGTTCCTTCACTCCCATGACGCTTTTCAGAAGATCGTACCAGAAGGGCGCGCCGAGGCTCACGAGCAGCGTCATGCCGAGCCAGCCGAAGGGAATGACGAATACGTTTTCAAGCGGGGACCGCGAGCGGATCCTCGCGAGCGCGGCTCCCTGCCAGCCGAAGGGCTGGAATGACTTGTCCTCGATGATCTTCTCCACGGCGCCCGCCCGGCTGCGGATGTCGGCCACGATCAGCGAGTCGCTTTTGGTCTTGAGCGTATCGACGCCGACGAGCTTTGCAAGCGAATCGCTCGAGAGCGATGTCAGGCGCTCCCCCATCGCAATGGCCGCTTCCCGCACCGATTTGTTCGTGGAGAAGAGGGTGTACGTGTCGATGAGATTGACGTTCATTGCCATGACAATGAGCGCGCTGATCCCGAAGGCCCAGACTTTCATCTTTCGCGCATAGTGGTCTTGGAAGGCTTTCTTGGAGAGATCGAGCCATCGGTCGATTTCCTCTTCGATCTCACGAACGATCTTTTCGTAGTCTTCTTCTACCTTCGGCGGCACGATGTCGCGCAGTGGGAGGCTTCGCACGATCTCTTTGAGCTTTGTTGGGTCTATGAACTCGATGAGGTCGATGTCTTTGTAGCCTATCCCCTTGAACCTTTTTTCCAGCTCATCTACAAGCCGGGTGATGTGTTCCTTGCCGGCCTCCGAAAAGGATGCAACGGGCAGAAGTTTCTGAGCGGAGTCTGCTGCAAGCCGAGTGCTTACCCCAAAGAGCGCTAGCAGCTCATCTCGCATGTAGCTTGACTTCAACTCGAAGCCTTGCTTGATGATTTGTTGGATTGCCTGCACGATGAGGCTGAGACCGAGGGCAACGGCGGCTGTAGCGATGACGGCGTCAAGGATTTCAAGCATGATAATGTTCTCCGGCGATCAGTTGAGTGAAAAGAATCAGAGAGTAA
>DMMN01000128.1 GCA_003453835.1 Bacteroidota bacterium
CGGAGTACGTGTAGTGCGCGCCGAAGGAGTGAAGGGACATGAACGCGAAGATCAAAACGTACGAGAGGTCCGAAAGCGGGAACAGCTTGTAGGTCGCCACAAGTCCGGCGATGAAGAGCACGACAAGGATGTTCTCCAACACCCAATCGGTCGGATATACCGGATTGACTGCGAGCGCAATCCAGAGCATGAGATACAGCACCGTGAGCACTTGCAGCAAACGGTTCTCTTGGAAGTTCGGCCGGATGCGCATGGTCGATGTCGTGAACATAGGTCAGCTTCCTCCGCCTGAATGAAAGCAGCTTGTTCCGCTCGGACAGTGGACTTACGAGACGCGAGGCAAAGTCGGAGTCTGAATTCGACAACAAGAGAATCTTGGCAACTACGGGTACGGCAACGTGAGACGAATCGAGACAACATTCGAGTACTCACCTCGCTCCGAGTAGCGAATCGCGTGCACACGGTAGGAGTACGTGCTGTCCGCCAGGAGGCCGACGGAATCGATGGCAGTTGTTACATTTTGGGTGGTGAAGATCCGCGCTACAAACAAGCCCTGGTTCATCTTGCGCTCGATGGAAAAACTTTCCTCCCGTTCCGCTGGATCTTTCCAACTCAAGCGGACAGCCGTCCTGCCGATTCTGTCGACAGTCAGTTCCGTCGGTGCTTTGAGCGTCAGATCGATAGGGGAGTCCGTGGCACCATCGTTTCCGCATCCGACGGAAGCGAGCAACAGAGGAACGAAACAGAGAGTGGGCAATTTCATAGGTCCGATCTCGCGTACGTCATTGATTGATTCCAGTAACTACTCACCACTGATGGCGCACCCTCGCCTGCCTTTCCGTGGTCGCGGGGGGATNNTGGGCCTCCGGCTGTGTGCCATCGGTGGTTAGAAAACTCTTGCTTCTTTCTTTCGTTGAGTGGTTCCGATCCTAGATTCCGATTGAAGATCAAGATTTTTGGTCTGCGATGCAAGCAGCGGTGAGACGGGTGCATCGCAACGGACGTTTTTTCTCGACTCGGTGACTGAAGCCGTGCTTCTAGACATCCACTGGTCCGGCCCGGACCCAACGCATCTGACTGTACGAAGAAACGCACGGTTGGAGACTTCTTAGGACAGAGAACATGGGAAAATCGGCATAAATAAGGCGTGAAGAGGGCTTCGCCACCTGGCACGTGAATTGAGCAAACTCAACAGCAAGAACAAGAAGACTTTCAGCGAGGTGGACAATGAAACGAATAGCGATGCTTCTCCCGATCCTGACCATTGCAATCGGACAGGTTCAGGGTTCGGGCAATGCCGCTACTAACCCGCAGTTCGGTGTCCGAGTTGCTGCATCATTTGGCGACGCCGGATTCTTCTATTCTTCCCTCTCTCCATACGGCGAGTGGATTGAGCTCGAGTCGGGGTTTCACGTCTGGCGACCGATGCGAGTACGAATGGGGTGGCGCCCCTATTTGTATGGTCGATGGGCGTGGACTGACTTCGGATGGTACTGGGTCTCCAGCGAACCGTTTGGCTGGGCGGTCTTTCACTACGGTCGGTGGTATCATGACGATTACTACGGATGGGTCTGGGTGCCTGATCACACGTGGGGCCCGTCATGGGTTGAGTGGCGCTACAACGACGACTACATGGGTTGGGCGCCGCTGCCACCATATGCGAGCTTCAGTATCAGCATTGGAATTCGGTTCACGATGCGCTGGGCTGCCCCGGCCCACTACTGGAACTTCGTGCGGTACCGCCACTTCGCGTCGCCCCACATGGTTCGCGAGGTCGTACCGGTGGAATATACTCGAAGGCTCATCGGAACAACTCGTTCGGCGGGGCGGTACGAAGTCGATGGCGACCGGGTGATCAATCGTGGGATCGATCGTCACGTCGTTGAGCGGCGTGGATACACGAGAATCGACCGGGTGGAAGTTGCGGAGACGAGGGTTCGGGGCGAGCGCTTCGTGCAGGAACGAAATCGGGAACGGATTGAAGTCTATCGTCCTGGCCGATCTGAAAGTGCGCAAAGACCGGAGCGCATCGAAGCTCGGCGCGCGGACCGCCGCACGTCGCTCGACCTCCGGCGCGTCGAACGCCCGCGCCGGGATGAGGGAAGAACGCAAGAGCGGCAAGATGAAGGTGATGAACTCCGGAGTGGGAAAGAAGAGCTACGACCACGAACCGACGATCGGGGTATCGAGCGAAGGATCGAAGAGCTCAGACAACGCGAACCTCGACCGGAGAGCCGAAAAGATGACCGAGGAGTTGAGGTTTCTCCTCCACGAATCTTTGAGCGACGCGAAGCAGACCGCCGCGACATCGAGCGACGAAGAGAACAGCAGCAGGAGCGTCAAGAAAACCTTCGCGAGCGATCGCCGCGTGAGGATCGGAAGGAGATTGCACCGACGCCCCGACCACGCATCGAAGCTCCACGAAGTATGCCCGAGCGTCGAGAAACTCCGCGGGGAAGCGAGCAGGGGCGAAGCCGAGAGCGAAAGCGTGACTGACACGGGGGGCGGGGACTCCACGAACGCCAAACGGTGCCTTGTCCGGTGGGGACAGGGCGCCGTTTTCATTTCCGCGTGATCGATCCGGAAATCCTCGAGTGCCTCCTAAGTGAGTTGAGCAAGCTTCTGTGAAGGTTCGCCCAGCTTCCCCAACACCGCCTTCATATCCCCCGGCAGGTCGGAATCATACTTCACGATCTCCTTGGTCCTCGGGTGCAGGAAACCGATTGTCTTCGCATGAAGCGCCTGGCGCGGCAGAAGCTTCAGCAGATTCTGCGCGCGCTGTGCCCTCTTCCCATCCAATCCGCCCCACGCCTGGCTCCGTCCACCGTATGTTGGATCGCCGAACACCGGATGCCCGACATGGGCGAGATGGACTCGAATCTGATGCGTCCGCCCGGTCTTGA
>DMMN01000119.1 GCA_003453835.1 Bacteroidota bacterium
ACCGTTGGCCTTCCAATCTGCCAATACCTTTGCCACGAACACACGGCCCAAACGGCTCTTCAGCCATTTCTCCCTTGCCATCGCTTCAGCGCGCGTTTGATACTTCTCTTGGTAGACTAACACCCAAGGCCGGTAGTACTTCGTGGACCTCACCTTCCCTGAGTTGTGCAGGGCAACACGAGAATCAACATCGTTAGTCTGCCCGACGTAGGTGCGATCGTGTAGGATAGTGTAGAGGAGATAGACAAAGAAGTTCATAAACGAAGCGGAGAGGGAGGGATTCGAACCCTCGATAGAGGTTACCCCCTATGCAGGTTTAGCAAACCTGTGCCTTCAGCCACTCGGCCACCTCTCCGTTGTGCTGAAACGCGATGACAAACTAGACAAAAAGGATTCTAGATGCAAAAAGAAAAATCAAGAATCCGATGCATTCTCTCGGTATCCGCTAAGCGGAGAGCGAGGTCCGCAGGCAAACGGCGGATTGTGAAGACTCCCCGCCCGACCGAACGAAATGATTGCGCAGAACGGTCGTTCGGGCGGGGAACCCCCAAGTCCGTGAGGACGTCCGCCTTCGGCGGATGCAATAGCCATTCTACCGTAAGCCTCTGCTGCGAAGCAACTCATCGTGGAGTAATTTACCATTAGAGCGGAGAGCGAGGGACTCGAACCCCCAAGGGCTTGCGCCCGCCGGTTTTCAAGACCGGTGCAATAGCCATTCTGCCAGCTCTCCAGATTCATAGCAAAGGTGCAATAGTTGACCTCGCTTTTCAGAGATCAATCCCGGCGCTTTATGCCGGACCATTCTGCCAGCTCTCCAGATTCATAGCAAAGGTGCAATAGTTGACCTCGCTTTTCAGAGATCAATCCCGGCGCTTTATGCCGGACCATTCTGCCAGCTCTCCAACTAAGAAAATTACGAGCAATAGTTGATCTCGCTTTTCAGAGGTCAATCCCGGCGTTTTTCGTCGGACCATTCCTCCAGCTCTCCAGAAATTTTCGCACCCAAGATAAGAAGTATTGGCCGCTTAGTCAATTTGGCTTCTACATTCTGCTTGTGTACATTCTACTTGTGGTTTCATTGGGAGTAGGCTCTCACTCGGAATGCGTGTCAGCACATTCAAGCCGACACATCTGCTGTTCTTCCCGCCCTGGACAACACATTGAGTCGCCGAGGAGAGATGAACCTCTCTGCCTTCTTTGGAATTCAACCTCGTATTGCTTATCTTTGCCGGCAGATTTTCTCCCGAAGGGATCTCTGAATTCGGCCACTTCAGCCTGAGGCGGCATCCCGTGTTGACTCTTCGCGCTCGAAGCGTCTCGGATTTTGAGACGCTTTTTTTGTACGCTTAGGCAGATTCGATGAATACCGAGAATGCTGTCCGAGTTCGTTTCGCACCAAGCCCCACAGGCTATCTTCATGTGGGTGGTTTGCGAACGGCTCTCTATAATTATCTCTTCGCCCGCAAGAACAACGGCGTGTTCGTGCTGAGGATCGAAGACACCGACAGAACGCGCTACGTCGAAGGTGCAGTCGAGAATCTGATCCAGACGCTCCGATGGGCCGGGCTGGAGTTTGATGAAGGTCCGGAGAAAGGCGGTCCAAAAGGCCCGTACATCCAATCTGACCGCATTGCCCTGTATCAGGAGCACGCGAGGCGATTGTTGGAAGAAGGGAAGGCGTACTATGCGTTTGATACACCGGAAGAGCTCGACGAAATGCGGAAGCTGCAGGAGAAGACCCAAGCGCCACTCAAGTACGATCGGCGAGCGCTAATGCTCTCCGCCCAGGAGGTTCAACAGAAACTTGCGGCGGGCGTACCTGCCGTGGTGCGTCTAAGAGTCCCCGACGCTACCACTGTCGCGTTCGACGATTTGATTCGAGGACGCGTTGAGTTCTCATCCGATCAGATTGACGACCAGGTGCTCCTGAAGTCCGACGGCTATCCAACGTATCATCTTGCCAATGTGGTGGATGATCACCTGATGGGAATTACCCACGTCATTCGCGGCGAGGAGTGGCTCTCCAGCACACCCAAGCACGTGCTGTTGTATCAATACTTCGGGTGGGAGGTTCCTCAATTCGCGCACCTGCCGCTGCTGCTCAATCCCGACAAGTCGAAGCTGAGCAAGCGCCAAGGAGACGTTGCCGTCGAGGATTATCGCTCAAAAGGATATCTGAGGGAGGCGATCATAAACTTTGTTGCCTTCTTGGGCTGGAATCCCGGAGATGAGCGGGAAATGTTCACCCTAGAGGATCTCGTGAAGGAGTTCTCGCTGGAGCGTGTAGGGAAATCGGGGGCCATCTTCAACGTCGAAAAGCTCGACTGGCTGAACTTCCAGCACTTGCGGAGGAAGCCTGACACCGAAGTGCTCGCCATGCTCAGGGAGCACTTGAAACAATCCTCCCTCGCGAACCGAAACTTCGATGATGCGTATTTACTGAGTGTCATCGGCGCGATGGGAGAGAGAGTGACGTTCGTGAGAGATTTTGTCGAGAAGAGCGGTTACTTTTTTCAAGCTCCAAACCGGTACGATCCGGATGTTCTGAAGAAGAGATGGAAACCGGACACGCCGCAGAAACTCAGGAGATTGATCGAGGAGTTCTCGCTATTGGAGAATCCGCAGCGGGAGGACTATGAATCGGCGCTCCTGCGCGTGGCTCGTTCGCTCGAACTCAAGAATAGCGAGCTGATTCATCCGCTCCGGTTGGCGGTCTCAGGAGTTGGAGCAGGACCGGGCTTGTACGACATTCTTTTCATCCTCGGAAAGGAAGAGACGCATCGTCGAGTTGTATCCGCAATCGAACGACTCTCGCAATTGACCTGACATCCGTGCACTGAATCTAAGACAATGGACAACGACAAGAATCTGGAAAACAACAAGACTCCCGGTGAGCTGCCGGAACGGAAGAATTTTATCCGGGATATCATCGACGACGACCTGAAGAGCAACAAGTTCGACGGGAGCGTTCATACCCGATTCCCCCCCGAGCCGAACGGATATCTCCATATCGGTCACGCAAAATCTATTTGCCTCAATTTCGGTCTCGCGAGAGACTACGGCGGGCTCTGCAATCTCCGATTCGACGACACCAATCCAACCAAAGAGGAACAGGAGTACGTTGAATCGATTGAGCGCGATGTCCGTTGGCTTGGTTTTGATTGGGAGGATCGGCTCTACTACGCTTCCGACTATTTTGACCAGCTCTACGAGTATGCCCTTCAGTTGATCAAGAAAGGCAAGGCGTATGTCTGCGACCTGAACGCCGACGAGGTGCGGGAGCACCGGGGAACATTGACGGAACCCGGGAGAGAGAGCCCGTACCGAAACCGATCTGCGGAAGAGAACCTGGATCTTTTCCAGCGAATGCGTAACGGGGAGTTTCCGGATGGATCCCGTGCGCTGCGGGCGAAGATCGATATGGCGTCGCCGAATATGAACCTGCGCGACCCGATCCTC
>DMMN01000304.1:0-9280 GCA_003453835.1 Bacteroidota bacterium
TTTACCGAACGCCAATCATTTCCCTCAATCCTCACCCAGTCATTCGAGCCGACCACATACTGGTAATCGAAAATACCACGCCGGATCGACGTGACGAGCGCGTAGCGCCCGCTTTCCTCGTTAAACGTCATCGCATAGGCCGGTGAAGTCTTCCAGCCGCTGAAATCACCGACGACAAACACCGACTCGCGCATCGCTTGCCCGACAACAAGCTCGAACTGAAAGTTCATGTAGTCCGCATAACGCGAGGTCTCTATGAGGGACGAGGTTCCGAAGCCGTCCCGCCCCGGCTTTTGGAGATACCGACTCACGTCCGCTCCGATTTTTGACCGATGGATGCGGCCGGGCGGATAGTCGCCGGAACTTCGGAGGTCGAGTTGGCGATAGCTGTTGCCCGGAAGGATGTTGTCTGCAATGAAGCGGAGTCTTGAAGTTCCGTAGCCATCGACGAACGTGTTTGGATTCCTGTCATCCACGTCGATTCGCCATGGCGAATAGAGCCGGCGATCTTGATAAATCTCGACGACGCTCAACGAGTTCGGAAACAACGTTGCCACCCGGTCCGAATCAGGCTCCGGAATGGTGAATGCCACCTCAATCTTGTTCACCTGGTTGAGCGGATTGATCTCCGAAGGGAGCGAGCGGTTGGTGATCTTCAGTGACGGCCCAATGACTTTCTCGACGACAAAGAACTTTCCGCGCGCAAGGAGGTTCCTGTAATCCTCATCCCAGAGCTCGAAGATGTAGTTACCGGATTGCCCGAAGCGCTCGATGCCGGCGATTCCGGGGAGTTGAGTTCTGTAGTGAAATCGGTAGCCTCCGACCCCCGCAGGCGCAGGCTCGTACCGAAGCGGCGATTTGGAGCGATTCTGAATGTCGTCATTGATAAACGATGTCTTCGTCACGACCCAGTCTCGGTCGCAGTGCCGGACTTTGATCCGGAGATCCGGCGGCTCGTTCTCGTTGACGTCGAACTCGATGATAATTGGCCTCGATGCCAACCCGGCAACGGGCAGTTTCGCTTCTGTCGATCCGTTCACCCTCAGTCCTTTGATGCGCTCCGACAGAATTTCCTGACCTCCGGCAGGCGCGACGGAAAGGAGGAGGACTGCGATGAGTTTCATCATCATTCTCCTTGCGCTCCGTCTCATCGGCCAAACTCCCCCCGCAACCAGTGGCTGAATTCATCCACATCGTGAAACACGTAGTCGGCATTCATTTGCAGGACTTTTTCCTTGCTGTACGAGTCCCACAATACCGACGCGATTTTGACGCCTGCTTCATGAGAGGCCCGCACATCGGCGACGGAATCGCCGACCATAAGAGCTTCATCCGGCGTCAGCGTAAACCGGGCGAGAATCTTATTGATTCCCTCTGCCGACGGCTTGTGGTTCACGACATCATTCCCGGTCACGACGTAGTCAAAGAACGACGTCAGCCCGAATTCCTCCAACGTTATCGCGGTTNNACCTTGTGCTCCTGGAGGAATGCCAGCAATTCACGAATACCGGGGAAGAGTCTGGCGAGATCGCCGTGTCGATTGCGATAGAAACCCAGATAGTCTTTCATCACTTCATCGATTTGGCGTTCGCTCACGACCTGCAGTAAGGCCCCTTCTTCCGGTGGGCCGAACATCGCGGTGATCTCCGGCTCCGTGTAGGTTCTTCCCGCGTATTTTTCCGCGATGTAGTTGAACGAATCAAAGATCAGTCGATTGGTGTGCGTCAGGGTCCCGTCCATATCAAAGATCACACACTTCAGCTTGCTCAATCATCCTCCAAAAAAATAAAGGCGTCAAACAACAGCTCGCCACAGAACGCGGCAAACAGGCTTGACGCCTTGAATATCACCAATGACAAAAGGGAACCACACGTTCTTATGACGAAGCCCGGCGACCATCAGCCGGCATCAGGCGACCGTCACTTCCTCCGACAGATACACATCCTGAATCGCGTTCAGGAGCTCGGCGCCTTCCTTCATCGGTCGCTGGAATGCCTTCCGTCCCGAGATCAATCCCATTCCTCCTGCGCGCTTGTTGATGACGGCAGTCTTAACGGCTTCGGCGATGTCATTCTGCCCCGACGGCCCTCCGGAGTTGATCAGGCCCATGCGCCCCATGTAGCAGTTCGCANNGGTCGATCGGGTGATCCGTCGTGAGCTCTTCGTACACCTTCTTGTGCGTCTTCCCGAAATTCAGCGCCGTGTAGCCACCGTTGTTTTCCGGCAACTTCTGTTTGATGATGTCTGCTTCGATCGTCACACCGAGATGGTTCGCCTGGCCCGTCAGGTCCGCGGAGACATGGTAATCCTTTTCTTTGGTCTTGAACGCGTTATTGCGCGTATAGCACCAGAGAATCGTAGCCAGGCCAAGCTCGTGAGCCTGTTGGAAGGCCTGGCTCACTTCCCAGATTTGCCGTCGGGATTCTGGCGAGCCGAAGTAGACCGTGGCACCCACCGCGACCGCACCCATGTCATACGCCTGCTTCACTCCGGCGAACATCGATTGATCATGGGTGTTGGGATAGGAAAGGAACTCGTTGTGATTGATTTTGAGGACGAACGGAATCTTGTGCGCGTACTTGCGCGCGACCGCCCCTAGGACACCGAGGGTCGAGGCAACGGCGTTGCAGCCGCCTTCGATCGCCAGTCTGACAATGTTCTCCGGATCGAAGTAGACGGGATTCGGTGCGAATGAGGAACCGGCTGAGTGTTCGATTCCCTGATCCACCGGCAAGATGGAGACGTATCCTGTCCCCGCCAATCGACCCGTCTGAAAGAGCTGCTGAAGGCTCTTTAGAACCGGTGTCGGTCGATCAGAATGTGCAAACACACGATCGACAAAATCGGGTCCGGGGAGGTGGAGTGAATCTTTCGGAAAGGTCTTGCATTGATGCCCCAGAAGATCTGCTGCTTCGCTTCCGAGTGACTGTTGGATGTTTACCATGGTCGGCTCCTATCGATTGATTGCGAATGAACTTCATCGACAAACCGACGAAAATATACCAAACCTTCCGGTGTGTTGCAATAACGATTCGGACCTTCGCCGCGACGATCTTACAACTGAAAAGGAAGCAGTGAATGTGCCGTATCACTACGCAACAGTTTCGTCCTGAACGCGCGATGCGGGCACTCCGAGGCCAAATCCTTGCTTCTGGTACCAAATCTCTCTACTTTGACGCCGCATGAAGAAACAAATTGTACTCAGAAAGAACGAAGAACATCGAATCGTTGCCGGGCATCAGTGGATCTTCAGCAACGAGATCAAGTCGATTCACGGCACCCCCGAGGCCGGTGACGTCATCGAAGTCCTTCGATTCGACGAGAAACTTCTCGGCGTAGGCTTCTACAATCCCCATTCACTCATCGCTCTCCGCCTCTTGGCCCGCGAACACGTCAACACCACGTTTGAGTTCTTCGAACAGCGGATCACACAAGCTCTCCAGCTTCGAAAGAAGATCTTTCCTGGATCTGAATCTTTTCGCGTCGTCCATGGCGAAGGGGACTTCTTGCCTGGATTGATTGTCGATAAGTACAATGAGTTCATTTCCATCCAGACGCTCTCCGTGGGAATGGATCGCAGGCTTACGCTCATCTGTGACGTACTCGAGTCCGTGTTTCACCCGAAGGCCATCGTTGAGCGGAATGAATCCGCCCTCCGTTCCCTCGAGCAACTACCGTTGAAGAAGGGTGTCCTCCGAGGCACGATTGGGCAGACAATTATCACCGAGAACGGCGTGAAGTTCAAAGTTGACCTTCTGAATGGACAGAAGACAGGTTTCTTTCTTGATCAACGGGAGAATCGGTCGGCGATCCGTCGCTACGTGAAGAACGGCTCAGTGCTTGATTGCTTCTGCAATGAAGGTGGATTTGCATTGAATGCGGGCGCAGGCGGGGCACGTGAGATACGAGCACTCGACATCTCTGAGACGGCTATCGCCAACGCAAAGGTAAATGCCGCCATCAACGAAACCAGGACCGCCAGCTTTGAAGTCGCTGACGTCTTCGACAGGCTCGACGAACTCCACAATTCCGGAAACCGATTTGATGCGGTAGTCCTCGATCCTCCCTCGTTCAGCCGCAATAAGAAGACAGTAGCATCCGCACTCAAGGGATACAAAGAGATCAACTCGAAAGCTCTCAAGCTCATCAACACAGGTGGAATGCTGGCAACCGCCTCGTGCTCGCATCACGTAACGGAAGAATCATTTCTGGAAACCGTTGAAGCGGCCGCCCGATCGAGCCACCGCACGCTTCAGTTACTGGAATTCTCGGGGGCAAGCCCGGATCATCCCACTCTGACAGCGATGCCAGAGACATCATATCTCAAATTCGCGATCTTCGCAGTAAGGTAGATCGCGACTTCTCTCATCCACTCCTCGATCATCTATCTCGCCAGCGCCGACCAATTGCTCTCGCCTTCAGGAGAGGCCTATTTGCATGTCTCGGGGCCAGGGACTATATCGATCAGTGTGAAGTTGGACAATGACGATCACAATTCGGAGAAGACAGCAATGAAACACTCTCGCATCATGGTCGTTGGCGTGCTGTTTGCGACGATGTATCCGTGCACCATCGCGGCACAGGAACTTCCCCTTCGCGATTCCACCTACGTCTTCACGCCATCGAATCTCGATCTCATTCAGAGAGCGACATACGATCCTTTGCGCAGTGCGTGGGGGATCGACATTCTCATTTCGAACAATGGATTCGGAGGCGGGGCATTCATGCGGCATGAATNNCGTCCTGGCCGGCTTCATTAGCTTCGCCATATCAGATGTGAAGGACGATGGAGAGGTTGAATACTACAATCAGTTTACCGGCCAGAGCTTTATCCCGGGCAAGAAGAACCGAATGCTGCTCTTCCCGCTTGTTCTTGGAGCACAATACAGACTGTTCAAGGACGAGATCGTCGACAACTTTCGTCCGTACATCGGCTTCGGCATCGGGCCTTCGATGGTCTTCGTGTCTCCTTACTCGTCTACGAGGCAAATCCGGGGTCCGCAAGGTGAGGTCTTAACGTACTCCGAGCAGGTGGAGTTTTTCAACAGTCTGAAGTATGGCAAGGCGCACTACACGTTGGGAGGATATGTCGGAGGAGGAGCGTATTTCGGATTGGATAAGGGGACGCTTTCGGGCATTAGCTTTCGGTACTATTTTGTCCCTTTCAAGAACGGCATCGAGAGTCTCGAGAACATCTACATCAAGACGTTCGGCGGCTTCTACATCACTCTCAATTTCGGCTCCTTCTATTGATTTGTTTCCTCGAATCTTCAAACTAAAAGAGCGTCTCGATCTTCGAGACGCTTTTTTTTCGACCGCCCGGAAAAGGCGAAGCACCTCCAGTTCCAAAGAGCCTCCCCTCAGCTCTCAGGCCCTCAAGGTGCTTCATAGGCCGATGTCAATGTAACAATCCCCATCGGACGACGGTGTGATTCGAGTCACGGGAGTGGCGGGATGAGGGGACGAGGCGGATCCCGACCGGTATTCGTAAACCACTTCATCGGCGACTTTTTTCCGTAACGTTGTAGCGTTTCGCTCGTCCCACGCATCCAATTCAAGAGCACCTCCTAGGTATGACCGAAGAACTCTGGCTGGCTCAGGCGAAAGAAGGAAACCAAAGAGCCTTCAAGGCGCTCTATGAAATCCATGCCACACCGCTGTACCGATTCCTTCGGCAGTTTACGTCCGACACCGAAGAGGTGGAGGAGTGGACACAGAGAGCGTTCATCAAGGCGTTTGAGCATCTAGCTTCCTTCGACGGCAGGTCTCGTTTCTCCTCGTGGCTGTTCAAACTCGGGCTCAATGAGATGAGGATGGACAGGCGGCGAGACTCAATCGTGCCGATGGTTTCGATCGACGACGGTGCATCCCCAGTGGACAACGACAAATCCGAGCAACTCGAATGGCGCGCCACCATGCGAGCGTGGCTGGAGGAACTGGATGAGACGAAGCGAATGGTCTTCCTGCTGTACGAGGTGGAGGGGTACTCCCATGCCGAAATCGCTTCCATGCTGGAGATCGGCGAGAGTACCTCAAGAACAATCCTGACGAGAACAAAACAGCTTCTGAGAGTTAGATGGAAGAAGGAGGAGAACGCCCGATGATTCGACCGGACGAGTTCTACAAACCCGACGAGCACCTCGATCGTCCCACGAAGCGGAGGATCTGGATCTCGATCCAGAAACGGATCCCCGCGAAACGACCGCTTCTCTTTTTCATTAACGATCGAAGAAGCTTCGCCTATGGTATGGCGGCAACCGTCTTGGTGTATCTTGCCTCGGTGGGCGCCATCACGGTCGCTCGCCGGACCATCGAAAACGCTCAGCCGACTGCGATCCAGGTGGACAAAGCCTATCAGACTGCAATCAGCGAGTTTGAGCGATTCGTTCCTTCTGTCGCCTCGGCGCCGTCCTACAATCAAATTCCAAAGCAGGGTGAACTGGTTGCGCGGAACGACCAACTCAGGATGCTTGATGAAGCGATCGTTGCCTTGCGGAATGAAACCAACGGCAACGATGTCTCCCCCATGAAGCGCTCCCGACTCCGCCAGCTCTACAGCATGAAGCTCCATATCCTTCAGCAAATGATCGAACAAGGGGAGATTGAATTATGAGACATCTCTTAGCGGCAATCGCTTTCACGTTTTCAACATTCTTCCCGGCGGGTGATCCCGACAGGACCCGGGATATCGAGAAGCATTTCACGACTCAACCCACGCAGCACATCGAAATCACGGGGTTCTCCGGCTCGGAGGTGAAGTTTCGCTCTTGGGAAAAGAACGAGGTCTACATCAAAGTCGGTATTCGGCTTGACGCGTCCGACGAGTCGTACGAGCAACAGTACATCGACGAGGTTTCCCTCATCGATACACAAACACCCCATGGCGTGCGGATATCGCTGAAGGAACCGAAATCTCCATCTCGATCAATTGAATCGGTGTCGGGTTTCTTCAGAAAGCTCTTTGGCGGTTTCTATGTGCGCAAAGAAGTTGTGGGCGAAATCTATGTCCCCCAGTCGAATCCGCTGACAACGGATTTGCGATACGGCTCATTTGATCTGGAGAACATGAAGGGATCGTTACGACTGCTCGGCACAAGCAATACTCTAACCTTGAGGAATTGCTCCGCCGTGGAAGAGGTAGAAAACGACTACGGCAAAACGGTGATCGAGAACTCGGGAGGGAAGATGGAGATCTCGGGCAAGAGCTCAAGGATCACGGTTGAGGATTTCAAGGGGAGCATCACAATGGATGCGGAATACTCGACGATTACGCTCCGGAACGTTACACAAGCCTCCAAGATCCGATCACGGAGCGCGACCATCAACGCCGACGACATCGGCGGAGATCTCTCTATCGATGCCGACTACTCAACCGTAACGGCCAACAAGATTGCCGGAATGCTTCGAATCGAAAACACGAGCGGAAAGATCCGAGTGAAGAATGCGGACGGTATGTACATCGACGCCAACTATACATCAGTTGACGCAAGCACCATCAGCGGTAAAGCGGCCAGGGAGATTTTCGTTAAGGGACAATCGGGATCGCTGCACCTGGAAGATGCCGTCGGAAATGTGAAGATCGATAATCCATATTCTACAATCAATTTGATCAAGATCAAGGGGAATGTCGACGTCTCCTCAAAGAGCGCGCGGATCAACGGAACCGATATCACCGGAGACTGGGCGTCCAGAACCGAATACTCGTCCGTCACCGTACGCGGGCTCTCCGCTCAACGAATCGAGATGACCAACAAGAGTAATCCGATCGATCTCCAGCTCACCATCCCGCCGACACACATGGATATCAGGAATGAATACGGCAGCGTGACGGTCTCCATGCCTTCCGGATTTAGCGGCGAGGTCGACCTCAACGCGACCTACGGGAAGGTCGATACGAACCTCCCTCTCGAAAAGACGAGGTCGTTCAAGGGTGCAGGGGCTTACGCAATTGGCAAGGTGGGGAGCGGAAACGGGAAGATCAACATCGAAACGTCATCAGCAAATGTGAAGCTGATGCAGCGCTAGGGAGGGAGACGCCGCCGGAAGTAGATGGGGCGAACTTTTCAACCGCCGGGGGAGACAAGGAAGGACGGCAAAGGCACCTACGGGTAGAACCTGAACGCCAGACCGAGCTCGATGCCTAACCCAATCGTGGGAGCGAGCAAGAGCGATGGACCGAGTTCGATTGCGAGATCGAACGGACGGTTGGGAAGAAGGTAGTCCACACCGAAGACTCCGCGAATCCCAAGATAGAGATTGCCTGCCGAATACGTTGGTCCGCTGTAGATTGCATCTCCAAGAAAGACTCCAGGGCCAAAATAGAAAGGAAGCCTCGAATATCCCGTTTCATTTGAATGGACGAGGTAGTCCGCCCCAACGGCTAACCCGCCTTCGATCCGGAGCCGATGTAGGCTTGAACCGCAAGCTCTCCCCCTAGCCAATACTTCATCGACAGACCTGTCGGCGCTCCGAAAGCGACTCCAACGCCCAACCTCTTCTCGCCTTTCCCCTCTTCCATCGCTTCAGCGCCCGGCGCGGACAAAAGGACGATAAAGGCGAACCAATGCCATCGATTCATCACGTTCTCTCCTTCGATTCAGAGCTTCCGAAACCCAAACGCGTCATCCGAGAATCCTCCTCGGTCGTCGGCGTCATTCGACTACGACTGCTTGAGAAAGTGCTTCAGAAACTTTCCCGTGTACGACTTTGTCGACCTGGCGACCTGTTCTGGCGTTCCTGTCGCGACTATGCACCCTCCCTCGTCGCCTCCCTCCGGGCCAAGATCGATGATGAAATCAGCGCACTTCACAACATCCATATGGTGTTCGATGACGACGAGGGAATGACCGGCTTCGATGAGCGCGTCGAAACATCTGAGCAGCTTGGCGATATCGTCGAAATGCAGGCCCGTCGTCGGTTCGTCGAAAATGAAAAGCGTCCTTCCTTCCGAGTTCGATGCTGTGAGATGATTCGCCAGTTTGATACGCTGTGCTTCTCCCCCGGAGAGAGTGGTCGCCGGCTGACCCATCCGAAGATATCCGAGTCCGACATTGTCGAGCACCTTGAGTTTGTTCACCACTCTCCGTCCGTCAGCAAACTGAGTGAAGAAGGAAATCGCTTCCGACACCGTCATCGCAAGGATCTCATCGACATTCTTGCCATGATATCGGACCTCCAACACCTCTTGTTTGAAGCGCTTTCCTTTACACGACTCACAAGTCAAATAGAGGTCGGCCAGGAACTGCATCTCGATCTTTTGAAAGCCGTCCCCCTCACAGAG
>DMMN01000304.1:9297-11144 GCA_003453835.1 Bacteroidota bacterium
GGCCTTCCATCGCAGCATGCTTGCCGACGTTCCCCTCGTAGCCGCCTTTCGACTTCTGAATGCCTGCATAGAGGATTTCGTGGACGAGCGTGCTCTTGCCCGACCCGCTCACGCCGGTGATGCAAACGAAGAGTCCAAGCGGGATGCGAACATCAAGGCTCTTCAGGTTGTGCTCGGCTGCCCCTTTGATGAAGAGAGACTCTTCTCCATCCTTTCGGCGCTTCGTTGGAACAGGGATGGAGAGTCCTCCGCCAAGATATTGAGCCGTCAATGACTTACCGTCGTTCGACATATCACCGATGGTCCCGCAAAACATCACTTCCCCACCCTGCTCACCGGCCCTCGGCCCCATGTCGACGATGATGTCCGCCGATCGCATCATCTCCTCGTCGTGCTCAACGACGAGCACGGTATTCCCCACATCTCGCAACGATCGAAGGATGTTAATCAGCTTGTGGTTGTCGCGCGGATGCAGGCCGATGCTCGGCTCATCCAACACGTAGAGCGATCCGACCAGCGACGACCCAAGCGATGTTGCAAGATTGATGCGTTGCGATTCCCCTCCAGACAGCGTCATCGTTAGCCGATCGAGAGTAACGTAGCCGATCCCGACATCGTTCAAGAACTTCAGTCGTTTCCGAATCTCTTCAAGAATCCGCTTTGCAACTTCGAGGTCGTAGGTTCCGAGCTTCAGCGCTGCAAAAAACCCGTTCGCCTCTTCAATCGGCATCTTCACGATATCGTGAATTGTCTTGTCGGCCACCCGAATGTAGAGCGCATCCTTCCGGAGCCTTGAGCCTTCGCACTCTTCGCATGTGGTATAGCCGCGATAGCGACTCAGGAAGACGCGATAATGAATCTTGTACGACTTCCGCTCGATGAACTTGAAGAACTTGTGAAGGCCATCGAACCCATCGTAGCCGTGCAGGATGATGTCGATCTGCTTGGGAGTAAGCAGCTTGAATGGGACATCGACCGGCACTCCGGCTTGCCGAGCGACAGCCAGGAGGTCCTTCAGATTCTCGCGCCACCGCGGAAACGTCCACGGTTGAATCGCCCCTTGTTTGATGCTCTTGTTCGGATCCGGAACGACCAAGTCCATATCGATTCCGATCGACCGTCCAAACCCCTGACACTTCGGACACGCACCGACAGGATTGTTGAAGGAGAACATTCTCGGATCCGGATCGTCGTAGCGCAATCCGTCGTCAGGGCACTCGTAGTGGCTGGAGAAACGAAGCATCTGTGCGCTCTCGAGCAGATACACAAATGCATACCCGTCTCCCTCGATGAAGGCTGCTTCAAGAGAATCGGCCAGTCGTTTCTCGCTCTCCTTGTCGCCTCTCCGTACGATAAGCCGGTCGACGAGAACAAGGACGTCCTTCTTGCTCTTTCTTTTGTATTCCGTCTCATTAAGATCGATGACCCCGCCGTCCACGAGGATCCTGAAGAATCCTCGCTTTTTCAGAGCATCGAGCTCCTCTGCGACGGAATGTCCCGGATGATCGTGCATGGGAAATGCAACGAAGATTCGCGTACCATCCGGTTCCCGTCCCAGCCGCTCGACGGCGCCCGAGACGATATCGCGCTTCACTTGCTTTCCACAAACGCGGCAATATGTCCGCCCGATGCGACCGAAAAGCAGCCGGAGGTAGTCATAGATTTCGGTGGTGGTGGCGACGGTCGAGCGGGGATTCCGAGTTGAGGTCTTTTGTTCGATGGCAATCGACGGACTGATCCCCTGGATGAAATCAACGTCCGGCTTGTCCATTCGCTCCAGGAACTGGCGGGCATAGGAGGAAAGGCTCTCAACGTACCTGCGTTGTCCCTCGGCGTAGATGGTATCG
>DMMN01000043.1 GCA_003453835.1 Bacteroidota bacterium
CCCCCAGCCGCGACACGGGAATGCGTTGCTTGAGCGATTGGGGCTCAGTGACAAATTTGTGATCCTCTACGCGGGAAACATGGGGCGGACGCATGGGCTTGAGATGTTGCTGGAGACGGCCCGTCGAGTACAGCGAACGGCCGACATCCATTTTCTGTTTGTCGGAACGGGAGCAAAAAGGGACTGGCTTGCCGAGAATGTTCGTGCATTTGGTTTGAACAATGTCACGGTGCTTCCTCTTCAACCGCGGCGCGACCTAAGCACCGTGCTCAATGCGTGCGACATCGCCGTCATCTCGTTCATCCCCGGGATGGCCGGCATATCGGTCCCAAGCAGAATGTACAGCACTCTCGCAGCCGGGAAACCGGTTCTCGCTGTTGCCGACGGCGAATCGGAATTAGCAATGGTCGTTCGGGAGGAGAGTATCGGCTGGATTGTGAAACCCGATGATCCAGCCAAAACAGTCGAAGCGATCATGAACGCTTGGTCGAATCGTCAGANNACCGCCATGAGTCTGCGGGCCAGAAACGTTGCGCAGGAGAAGTATTCTTTTGAACGTGTCCTTCAATTGTATGCGCGGCTATTGTTGAATCCAGCGACAAGCACATAAATGCCGAAACGATCCGAACGTCTTCTCTTGCTTTTCCTCGACTTCGTCACCATCAACGCGGCGTATGTCGCCTACTACTGGCTCCGCATAGATAGCGGCTGGTTCTCGTATCCCATCGAGCCCGAGTTGTGGCTCCCGATGGTTGTGGTCTATCTCTATTGGATCCTGCTGTTTTCCTTTTTCGGACTCTATCGCTCGTGGTATGCGCAGTCCCGGCTTGACGAGCTGATAACGCTCTTTCGTACGATTGCCGCCGGCGTGCTCGTCCTGTTCTTCCTCATCTTTCTTGATGACGAGGGCGTGAATCCTCAAACGGGGCTGCGAACCCTCATCGTTGTTTATTGGTTCTTACTTTTCGTGTCCGTCAGCAGCGGGCGACTGATTATTCGGGCCATTCAGAAGAAGCTTCTTGAATCGGGCATCGGCACGCGCAACACGCTCATCGTCGGCTGGTCGCACAAAGCCTATGAGCTGTGCGACATGGTGATCAAGTATCCCGCCCTCGGCTACAGACCTGTGGGTTTTGCCAGGGTGAAGAAAGCAACCGGACAGAGAAAAACGAAGCGCGTCGACTACAAAGGGGTTCCCGTTGTCGGGGAGATCGATCAACTCTCCTCGCTCATCGACAAACACGACGTGCGCGAGGTACTGATAGGATTGGACTCAACGGAACACGACAGGTTGCTGGAGATCATCGAGGCGTGCAACGGCTATGAAGTAGGTCTGAAGATCATGCCGGATATGTACGACATCGTGAGCGGTCAGGCACGCCTGAGCTCGATCTACGGTTTTCCCCTTATTGATGTGATGCCGGAGATCCTGAAACCGTGGGAGGAGTCGCTCAAGCGCCTCGTAGATGTTCTCGTCGCAATGGCGATACTCCTGGTAGGTCTCCCGGTGTGGTTGATTGTGGCGGTGTTGATCAAGCTGGATTCGCGAGGACCGGTGCTGTACCGGCAAGAGCGTGTGGGAAGAAACGGAAAAGTCTTCAAGATCTTCAAGTTCAGGTCGATGATGGCGGATGCGGAAAAACATTCCGGCCCTGTCTGGGCGCAGAAAAAAGATCCGCGCGTGACCCGGATCGGCAGGATCATTCGCAGGCTCCACATCGATGAGGTCCCGCAGTTTATCAACGTGTTGCGCGGAGACATGAGCCTCGTTGGACCGCGCCCGGAGCGTCACTTCTTCGTCGAGAAGCTCGCGGCGGAACTTCCGCTCTACAGGCGCCGTCTGAAAGTACGGCCCGGCATCACCGGCTGGGCGCAAGTCAAATACAAGTACGACGAGTCGATCGAGGACGTGAAGATGAAGCTGAAATACGATCTCTTCTATATCGAGAACATGTCGTGGCGAATGGATTTGAAGATACTTTTCAATACCTTCTACGTGATGTTGATGGGGAAAGGGCATACATAGCAACGATGGACGGGGGGAGCAGGCGAGACGAGGGGCGGCAGATCAGATGAGGCGGATCAACGGAGCGAGGGGAAAGAATATCATACGAAAGGGACCGAGGAAGGAAATCGATGAACATTCAGATGGTTGATCTGGTATCGCAGTACAAGAACATCAAACAAGAGATCGATGAAGCCGTGCATCGCGTTCTCGATTCCGGGCACTATATCCTCGGCAAGGAAGTCGGTGAGTTCGAATCTGCCGTCGCTCATTATCTGGGTACAAATCACGCCATCGGATGTGCCTCAGGAACCGACGCGCTGCAAGTGGCCATGATGGCATTCGGCATTGGTCACGGCGATGAGGTGATTACGACGCCGTTCACGTTCGTCGCTACGGCGGAGACGATTGCCTTGCTCGGCGCCAAACCCGTTTATGTCGATATTGATCCCCGCACCTACAATATCGACCCGGCTGCCATCGGGGCTGCGATTACCAAGAAGACGAAGGCCATCATCCCGGTTCACTTGTACGGACACTCGGCCGATATGGATCCGATCATGGAAATAGCCGGCAGGTACGGCATCCCCGTCATTGAGGACATGGCCCAGGCCATGGGGGCTGAATATAAGGGACGCAAGGTCGGCGGCATAGGGGCGATAGGGTGCATCAGCTTCTTCCCGAGCAAAAACCTCGGAGCCTTTGGCGACGCCGGGATGGTTGTCACCAACGATGCGGTCCTCGCCGAGAAAGTTCGAATGATCATCGTGCACGGCTCGAAGAAAAAGTACTACCACGAACTGCTCGGCGTCAACAGTCGACTCGACACAGTGCAGGCGGCCATCCTCAACGTGAAGTTGAAATACCTGGAAAGCTGGCACGAAGCCCGGCGGAAGGCGGCGCAACAATACAATCAGTTGTTCCAGGGAAACACTGTGGCGCTTCCCTCTGAAGCATCGTATGCCAGGCACATCTATCATCAATACACCATTCGCCTGAAACATCGCGATGCGGTTTCCCGGCACCTGGCCGAGAAGAAGATTCCGCACGCCGTTTATTATCCCATTCCTCTTCACCAACAGCAGGCGTTCCTCCAGGAGGGTTCTGCAAAGGGGGCATTCCCCGTAAGTGAAAAAGCTGCAGATGAAGTCCTCTCGTTGCCCATGCACACCGAGTTGACATCTGAACAACAACAAGTCATTGTCTCTGCCGTGCTTGAAGCATTGGAAGAACGCGTGGCGGCCCCGGAGACGCGGTAGGTGAACTCGATGACCTCGATCATAAACCGTTGCCTTGTCGTCATCCCGACGTTCAATGAAGCCGAGAATCTCCCTCGCCTCATTCCCACCATTCTCGACCTGGGCCCCCAGTATGAAGTTCTGGTGGTCGACGATAACTCTCCGGATGGAACAGCAGGCCTCGTCAAGGCGATGCAACAGAGCGAGCGCCGCGTGCATCTTCTCGAACGGCCTGAAAAGCTGGGGTTGGGAACGGCATACGTTACGGGCTTCAGGTTCGCGCTCGCGAACGGATATGACAGGGTGTTCGAGATGGACGCCGATTTCTCTCACGATCCAACCGAGCTCCCAAACCTTCTGAAGAAAACGGAGGAGTTCGATCTTGTTATTGGATCGAGATATATTTCGGGCGTGAACGTCGTGAACTGGCCGATGCGCCGGCTGATCCTGAGCTACGCCGCGAACCTCTACACGAGAATCATCACCGGCATGCCCGTTCGCGACGCCACCAGCGGCTTCAAGTGTTTTAGGCGCGAAGTTCTGCAGAGCATCAACCTGGATTCGATTCATTCCAACGGCTACGCGTTCCAGATCGAAATGGATTTCCTGGCCTGGAAGAAGGGCTATCGCGTGTTCGAAATCCCGATCGTCTTTGTCGATCGTCGGGTCGGCGTGTCCAAGATGTCCAAGAACATCGTCTACGAGGCTGCGTGGATTGTGTGGCGGCTGAAGATAAAGAGCTTGTTCGGGATAAAGTAACATCCCATGCAGATGAGATCCACGAGTTCTGTGGTGGCCTCGCGAAAGGATCTACTTTGACAGCTCTGCCAAACAGACTGCGGCCAGGTCTGCTGTCGTGGAGCGAGTAAGAAGCCCGACATCTCCCCGGAAGAGCATCAGCGCGAGAGCGTCTCACAGTCCAGATCAGTGTCCTGTCTCATGCCGAGTACAACACGACATCGCACTGCTCCTCAACTCTCCGTTGTCATCGTCAATTACAACGTGCGGGAGTTCCTTCATCATGCGCTTGTGTCGTTGCAAAAGGCGATGAAGGGCATTCGAGGAGAAGTGATCGTCGTTGATAATGCGTCCGACGATGGTAGCGTCGAGATGGTGCGAAAACGTTTCCCGTCGGTGCACCTCATCGCGTCAAAATCGAATCTTGGTTTTGCAAAAGCCAACAACCTCGCGTTGAAACGAGCCCGTGGGAAGTACATCCTCCTAATCAATCCGGATACCCTGGTGCAGGAGGACACGCTTGAGGTGATGCTGAAGTTCTTTGAAGAGAATCAGGATGTCGGTCTGGCCGGCTGCAAGGTATTGAATCCGGACGGAAGCTTTCAACTCCCCTGCCGGCGAAGCTTCCCGACGCCGTGGGTGGCGTTTACGAAGATTTCCGGTCTCGCAGCGCTTCTGCCGAAATCTCGATTGTTCGGTCAATACAACCTCACCTATCTCAGCCCGGACGAAACGTATGAGATCGACGCCGTCAGCGGCTCGTTTATGATGGTGCGGCGCAAGGTCTGTGAGCAGGTCGGCGGGCTCGACGAAGAGTTTTTCATGTACGGCGAGGATCTCGACTGGTGTTATCGCATCCAGAAAGCCGGCTGGAAGAACTACTACGTTCACTCAACGAAGATCATCCACTACAAAGGGGAAAGCACGAAGCGAAGCAATCTTGACGAGATCAGGACGTTCTATCACGCCATGCATCTCTTCGTCAAGAAACATCTCAGCGAGTCGTCGCTCTTCGCGGCCGTGATCGGGCTCGCGATCAGTCTGGCCTCGCGCGTCGCAATGCTGAAGTCGCATCTTCGCCCCCTCGCTGTCGCGATCATCGACTTTCTCCTTGTCGACCTCAGCCTGCTCGTTGGGGAACTCCTCTGGTTCGGAACGTTCATGAGGCTCCCGGTGCATGCCTATCCGATTGTCTACACCGTTCCTGCCGTCATTGTTGTCGCCAGTCTCTATGTCGCCGGCGTCTATACTCATCAGAGAATGTCCGTTACGCGGACGATGGCGGGAACCTTCCTGAGCTTTGTCTTCGTGTCTGCGCTCGTCTTCTTCTTCAAGGATTATGGTTTCAGTCGGGGCGTGACGATCATCTCCGGATTCTTGAGCACCCTCTGGTTGCCACTCTGGCGGTTCTCGCTTCGACTCGGAGGAAGAAGCACGCCGGAAAGTCGGAAGAGCCTCTTTGGAAGGCGAACGCTGATCGTCGGCACGGATAAGTCCGCGCAGGAACTTCTCCGCCGGCTCCGGACAAGGGTGACCGACGGCTACGACGTTCTCGGATTTATTGATGTCAATCGAAGGCGAATCGGGGAACGTGTCGAGGGTCTCCCCATCGTGGGGAGCACCGAGAATATCGGGAAGGTGATTCACGACCTGAAGGTCAACGACGTCATCTTTTCGACGCAGATGCTCTCCTATTCCGATATCCTCTCCGTAATCAGCCGGACGCGAGAGCAGACGGTCAACTTTCATCTCGTGCCGAACACGCTGGAAGTGATCATCGGTAAGGGGAGCGTGGATTCGCTCGATGAGCTGCCGCTTGTCCAAATCAGCTACAATATCGAGAAATCCACGAATCGCGTCTTGAAGCGGACATTCGATTTTGCCGTCTCTTCACTCCTCTTGATTTCCGTCTTTCCTTTCGTATATTTCAAACGAAAACTCTCCGGGTCTGCGAGTTC
Source organism: Bacteroidota bacterium (assembly GCA_003453835.1). Lineage (GTDB taxonomy): Bacteria > Bacteroidota > Ignavibacteria > UBA10030 > UBA10030 > UBA10030. Next base: position 5,940 of record DMMN01000043.1, read on the forward strand.
CGGATTCATCCTCAAACTCCCCTCGGTCCTTTCGGGGACGGAGAGTCTCGTCGGCCCACCGACGCATGCAATCTCCCACGCAAACTCCGACGGACAGGTTGGCCCCTTTCTCTCACTGGGAAAACCAGGGCTTACCGGGCTCATTCAACTTCAAGGGAATCGACCGCTCACACCACGGGAAGAGGAACAGTACAATCTCTACTACGCGAAGAACCAATCACTGGCTCTCGATATTGAAATTCTTTTGAAAACGATGCTCCAGCGCCGCGGGCCTGCGTCGAAACCGGGGGAAGATCTCTCGCCCGCCCACGGAGGGGAAGCCGTACGTCACAAGAAGTCAAGACGGACCTCCGCCCTTTTCCAAAGGGCTGCGGAGAAAGGAGACTAGGCATGGCAAAGTTGGTATTGGATTTCGAGAAACCGATCCTTGAGCTGGAGCAGAAGATCGTAGAGATGCGGAAGTACGCCGACAACCTGGATATCGCCGATGAGATCACAAAGCTCGAGGGGAAAGTGGACCAGCTTCGGGAATCGATTTTCTCCAGTCTCACACGCTGGCAACGTGTGCAGCTTGCCAGACATCCGGATCGGCCGTATACGCTCGACTACATTCACCTGATGATCGACGACTTCCTCGAGCTTCATGGCGACCGCCATTTCGGGGATGACAAGGCGATCGTCGGCGGGTTCGGCAAGCTTGCCGGCGAAACGGTGTTGATCCTCGGCCATCAGAAAGGGCGCGACACCAAGTCTAACGTCTTCCGCAACTTTGGCATGCCGAATCCCGAAGGTTATCGGAAAGCGTTGCGACTGATGCGACTTGCAGAGAAATTCCGCAAGCCGATCATTACCATGCTCGACACGCCGGGCGCCTATCCGGG
>DMMN01000071.1 GCA_003453835.1 Bacteroidota bacterium
GTGGCAGGCGATGGTGAGCGTTCAATTTGTGGCGCAATCGGAGCGAGTTGGAGTACTCTGTAAACGGTTGGGCGCCAAAAATTCTAGCCGTTGGGGAGGAAAACCATCGCGAGCGTTTCATTTCGGCATGGTTTTCTGGCACATTGTTCACCCGATGGGTGAAAACTGCTGAAGACGACAAGCGAATCGCCCAGTCCATTTGTAAACAAGGGAAGTGTCATCATCGTCTTTGACGCGCTTTGCATGAGATCGGTTCCCGACAGAGGGAAAAACCGCCTTCCTATGTTGGAATCGAGGGCAAGGCCTTCCTTGCCTTTGCCGGTGCAATTTTCTAAATTGCCCCGCACTAGAAGTAGACGCACCGGCTCGAACATGCACTCCCTCTCGATTACTCTAACCAAATCTTCCCAACACAACAATCATCCAAGAGGCACACCATGAACGACGACAAAAAAGTATCGCGCCGCAGATTTGTCCAGACGGTCATTGGCGGGGCGGCGGTTGCAGGCATCGCAAGCGCATTGAAGCCGTTGGGATCGATAGCCCAGGCTTCGCCCGCTGCGAAAGGAATGCCCACGCGTCCGCTCGGCAAAATGGGTCACCAGGTGAAGATCTTCAGCCTCGGTGGCCAGGCTACGCTCGAGCAGGCCAATCGGGACGATGAGGCGGAGGCGATCATCCAACGGGCAATCGATCTCGGGGTGAACTACATCGACACTGCTGCGGCGTATGGACGCGGGGTGAGCGAGACGTACATCGGAAAGGTGATGAAGGACCGGCGGAAGGAAGTGTTCCTCGCCTCCAAAACAAACGACCGGACGTATGACGGCTCGATGCGATTGCTGGAGCGCTCGCTCAAGAATCTCCAGACGGATCACCTCGATCTGTGGCAGAACCACAACGTCCGTACGCAAGAGGACCTCGACAAGATGTTCGCGAAGGAAGGCTCGATGAAGGCGATGGCGAAAGCGCGGGACGAGAAGATCGTCCGTTTCCTCGGCATCTCGGGGCACTACAGTCCGTTCGTGCTGAAGAAGGGGATAGAGCAATATCCGTTCGATTCGATCCTGATGGCCTTGAATGCGGCCGACAAGCACAATGCCTCGTTTATCGATAACCTTCTGCCGGCGGCGGTGGAGAAGGGGATCGCGATCGTCGGGATGAAGATACCGGCGCGGGGAAGGATTTTCAAAGAGGGGGGACTCACTTCGATGGAGCAGGCGATGCGGTACGTGTTGACGCTTCCGGTGAGCACCGTCATCGTCGGCATCTCGACGCTGAAGGAGTTGGAGGAGGATGTGAGGATCGCGGAGAACTTCAAGCCGATGACGGCCGAGGAGATGGCTCATCTCGAAGAGCTGACCAAACCCTACTTCTCCGACGCAAGCTGGTTCAAGGAGAAGTGGTAGGTGGGAAAGGAAGGAAGAGAGCCATCGCATGCGATCGCTACATTTCAATGTGGCGCGAAGAGATATGGCGCACTACCTGGTGATCCCGAAGAAGTCATCTAACAGCAAAAAAGGTGTGGCAAACCAGACGGAGGAAGACACACTAAAGGTATGTCAGCCTTAGTAGCTATGAACCCCAAGCTAGCCATATCGTAATTGCTTCCGCTCTTCATCATCGCGGGATGTAGCAGCGTCCTCACGAAGGTCTCCGAACGGATTATCGTCGATAACTCGGGGTGTAATACCATTGCTCTCACCGGAGCAAACGTCATCCCGATGGTTTCAGACAAAGTCCTCATCAATCGTACGGTCATCATCAAGGATGGCTTCATTCAATCGATGGGGGAATCATCCGAGGCGAAGGTGCCCGAGGACGCGTTTCTCATCGATGCGCGTGGGAAGTACCTGCTTCCGGGATTGGTCGATATGCACGTGCATATATCCGACGACAACGACCTCCTCTTACTTCTTTCCCACGGAGTTACGACCGTAAGAAACATGTCCGATCTCCCAGGCTGGGTGAAAACCTTCATGGGCTTCTCCGACGTTCTCTCACTCCGCCGGAAAGTGAGGGAGGGGAAGATTGTCGGTCCGGACATTTACTCAACCGGATTGGTCCTCGATGGCTCCCCACCCGTCAGTCCGTTCAACAAAGAGGTATCGACCCCGGAAGAGATTGAGGAGGAGATAAAGCGGCAGAAGAAGGCCGGATATGGCTACATCAAGATCTACGACATGCTCACGCCCGAATGTAATGGTTGTGGAAACGGACTCTGAGCACGGTTTACGATATCGATTCCTCTCTGAAGGCGAACTATGCCCGTCATATGATGGACATTTCAAAACAGATGACGAAAGCCCTGCACGATAAGGGGTGCAAACTTGTGGTCTGGACGGACATGAATTTTGTCGGTGTGTTTCCGGGAATCTCGGCGCTGCGAGAGATTGAACTTCTAGTCGAAGCGGGCCTCAGTCCTCTGGATGCCTTGAAGGCCGCGACCAGCAACGCCGCCGAATGTCTGAATAAACAGGACACGTTTGGTTCTATTGCGCCCGGCATGCGTGCGGACCTGTTGTTGCTCGAACATAATCCGCCCGAGGATATTCGAAACATCTATTCCACAGCCGGCGTAATGGTCAGGGGATTGTGGATTGACAGAAGACAGATCGACCGGATGTTCAGTGAGCTGGAGTAGCCTGCTCGATGTGGACGTACGTGAAATCAGGTGGATAATTCATTGACTTAAGAACATGACCGGCCACAATATATCTGACTTCGAGTTCCCGGTTGGGTACCACAGATTCCACAAGGATCAACTCTTCAATTTTCAATTGAACCGCTGGTACTCGTTAGGATACGCAAGACGGGAGGATATGGAATCTGCGGGGAGGACGATCAAGACTTTTGCGGATTGGAAACGAGAAATGCTCCTGTTGGCGGAGACGGCGGTCGCCGAAAACAGGTTGATGAATGCAGCGTTCTACTATCGGGCTGCGGAATTCTACACGAGATCCGATGATCCTGAAAAGGAGCGTCTCTACGACAGATTCACCGATCTGTTCTACGAGGCGTTCAAGAACGAAGCGATCGAAAGACACAAAGTGCCCTACGAAGGAGCTGTTCTTCCGGCTATAAGAGTCCGCTCCGCCGGAGAAAGAAAAGGCATCCTTATCCTGCACGGGGGATTTGATTCTTTCATCGAGGAATGGTATTCGATGATGAGGTACTGTTCCAATCACGATTATGAAGTTATCGGATTCGAAGGTCCGGGGCAGGGCGCTGCTCTACGAACCTTCGGGCTGCCGCTCACCCATGAATGGGAGAAACCGACGAAGGCCCTCCTGGATTATTTCAATGCGAACGACGTGACGCTGCTCGGACTTTCGATGGGAGGATGGTTCTGTCTGAGGGCTGCGGCATTCGAGCCTCGAATAACGCGTGTGATTGCCTCCGGACACGCCATCGACTACATGAAAAGCATGAATGTCGTTGTCCGAAAGTTGCACGAATGGTGCTTCGAACACTGTAGAGAGTTCATGGACCGAATGGCCGAGATGAAATTTCAAGGAGAGGGGATGGCCTCGTGGGCCGTGGATCACCTGAAATACATCACAAAGAAAGAGAAGCCACTCGATGCCCTGGAGTTCTACCGGCTGCTGAACGAGCGGAACATGCATTCAGAGTTGGTGAAACAAGACGTCCTGATTCTGACGGGAAGGGACGACCATTTCATCCCTTTCAAAATGCACGACATGCAGATCAAAGCCCTCACCAATGCCAGGTCGGTAACAGGCAGAGTCTTCACCAAAAATGATCACGCCCAGAATCATTGCCAGACAGGCAACATCGGTCTCGCGCTCGATATGATTCTGGAATGGCTCGATCAGAAAACATGCTCCCAACGCGATGGTGGGGCTATCGAGGGAGCAATCGCGTGAGACAGTCGAAGATCACTCCTGTCGGGTCCTTCAATGGACAAAGACGAGGGCCCGGAATCTGATACTTCTAGTTTCACAAATTCACAATTCCCATTCTTACACTTTCCAAGGAGACTCAACCATGGCAGACTTGAAGACTGATCTGATGACGGCCGGAAATATCGCAAAGCAACTGTCAGTCCCTGATACAAAAGTCAAAAAGGCAATTCAACAGTTGGGGATCAAACCGGCGGCGAAGAAGGGGGTGTGCAACTACTACTCGAAGGACACGGTGGTCAAAGTGAAGGCCGTCCTCAAGTAGGACGATCCCATTCAAAAAGACTGCCGCTTGTCACCGCGAATCCTCGGCAATGATGTTGAAGACAAGAAGTCCGTTTGCGGAGATTCGCGAAGATCCGTGGTTGACTGCTTAACGTTCTTCCGAGACGCATCGATCGTGCAGGGATAGTTTTCTTCGAGGATACGACCAATGAGGGCCATCAACTGGATGCAGCGCCACGCCGCGATCTGCTGCGTGGTCTCGATCGGTTGTAGCAGCGCAACGGTGATTCGGGAGGTTCCTCCCGATCTCACGCCGGGCCAGATCGTTCTGAAACAAACGACGACGAAAGTCGCCTCGCGGGAGTTCAATGCCGACGAGGGATTCATCATCGTCACGGAGAATCCGTCCGACTCGCTCTCGCGCAAGATCTCCCTACCCGTTTTCCGGATCCGCTCAGCCAATCCCAGACCTCGAGAGCCGGTCTTCTGGCTCAACGGCGGACCCGGTATTTCCAACATGAGGTACTTCTCGGTTGTCCAACTGCTTGAGAATCATGATCTCGTCTTCGTCGGGTATCGTGGCGTCGATGGCTCCGTTGCGCTCGGTTCCGACGAAGTGGAAGAAGCGCTCGAAGGTACGGATAACGACTTGCTGGGTGGGGAATCCCTTAAACAGTTGGGCGAGGCGATCGAACGATTCTCGGCCGACCTCAAGAAACGTGGCGTCGACCCGAGTCACTTCACAATGGTGGATGTCATCGCGGACATGGAGCGGGTGCGCCGGGCTTTGGGGTTTGAACGGCTGAACTTGTTGAGCGTGAGCTACGGGACAAGAGTGGCGCTCCTCTACGGATATCTCCATCCGGACGCCGTGTTCCGATCCGCGATGATCGGGGTGAATCCGCCGGGCCGCTTCATGTGGATGCCGCAGAAGATCGACGAGCAACTTCGGTACTACGACTCCTTGTTCGTGCGCGATTCCATCAGAGCGGGAGATCGGACACTCTCGCAGGCGATCAAGAACGCTCTCGCTCGCCTCCCCAACCGGTGGATGCTGCATAAGCTCGATCCGGGGAAGATCCGAGCCGTCACGTTCGCCTTGCTGTACCACAAGCGGACTGCGGCGATGGTCTTTCACTCCTATCTCGCCGCTGAAGAAGGAGACTACAGCGGTTTGTACTTGATGCAACTGGCCTATGACTACACTTTTCCGTCTATGATGGTGTGGGGCGATTTGTTTGCGAAGGGGGCAAGCGCCGATTTCGATTCGTCGTTCAACTACGCCGAGGCATTCAGCGACAGCAATACTATCCTCGGCTCTCCATTGTCGAAACTCATTTGGGGAGGTGCAGCCGGTCGTTGGCCGGTTTCGCTTATTCCTTCCGATCTGCGGCACGTTCAAAGGTCAGAAGTTCAGACGCTCCTCATCAGCGGGAGTATTGACTTCTCGACGCCCGCAGAGTACGCCACCGAGCTGCTTCCATCGCTTCCAAACGGGAGGCAGGTAATTCTCAGGGAGATGGGACACGTGGACGACGTCTTCACGCTTCAGCGCGAGGCGTTGTCGCATCTCCTTACGCGGTTCTACGATGAAGGCGTGGCCGATGATTCTCGATTCAAGTACACCCGGATGGATTTCGAGCCGCCTGTGAGATTAACCACTTGGGCGAAGGTGCTCTATCCGTTCATTTTTCTTCTGAACCTCTTCCGATGGTGATTCATCTTTCGCAGTTGTTTTGGCGGTTTGCTAGATTGACCGGCCAATTATTCACTATTGTTTCTGGAAGACGTCGCGAGAGGTTGAGGTGTCAGGCTTGTTCCCGGCCAGGGGCAATGCAAAGGGGGGAGGACGATTGAAGAAAACGAATCGAAAACACACATAAACAAGAGAAGGAGTTCGAACATGAAAGTGATTGATCTGGAGGAGCATCATCAATCGCTTTATTTCTCCTGTCTTGAAGACTGGTCCGACGAGATAAAAGAAGCAGGCAACCATAAAGAAGTCTGGTTCTCGCGCATGAAGGACAAGGGCCTCCGCGTGAAGCTGGCCGTCGATGTTGACGGGACGGTCGGAGGGATGATTCAGTACGCACCTATCGAGTACTCGTTCGTGGAGGGGAAGGATTTGTACTTCATTTACTGCATTTGGGTGCACGGCCACAAGCAGGGGCGCGGGAATTTCCAGAAACGAGGGATGGGAACAGCGCTCCTGCAATCGGCGGAGGAAGACGTGAGAGCCCTCGGCGCAAAAGGGATCGTTGCCTGGGGTTTGCGATTACCTCTGTGGATGAAGGCATCGTGGTTCAGGAAGCACGGATACAAGATGGTGGACAAGGAAGGGATGCAGGCATTGCTTTGGAAGCCCTTTGCCCATGATGCCATTCCACCTGTGTGGATCCGCCAGGTTAAGACACCCTCGCCGGTTCCGAA
>DMMN01000265.1:0-784 GCA_003453835.1 Bacteroidota bacterium
CCTTTCCAGCAATCTCTTCGCGTTTCCTCCACTCATGGAAGGCCTGATCAGCGGCGGGTTCGACATCGGGATCGGTTCCCGCTTGCTCAAAGCTTCGACAACAAGGCGTAGCCTGAAGCGCGAGGTAATTTCCCGATCCTACAATCTGTTGGTGAAGGCGCTTTTTCGTACGAAATTCTCCGACGCTCAGTGTGGATTCAAGGCGATAACAAAGAAAGCGGCTCGTGAGCTGCTTCCGATGATCGAAGACACCGGCTGGTTCTTCGATACGGAGTTGCTTGTCATCGGCGAGCGACTCGGGTACCGGATTTTCGATCTTCCGGTAAGNNTGGATCGAAGACCTCGACAGTCGCGTCAACATCGTCCGAACGGCGATGGATGACATCAAGGGTTTGCTGCGAGTGCACCGGAATTTTCGGAAGGGTGATTACAAACGCTAACGGAGAAGAGATTGGAAGAACACCTCTATAAGACGTTCTACGAGATCGAAAAGAAACACTGGTGGTTCGTGGGACGACAGCAAATCGTCGGCGAGCTGATCCGGCAGCGGTTGCGCCTTCCTTCAGGATCAAAAGTGCTGGATGTCGGGTGCGGGACGGGGTCGATCCTTGAAATGCTCTCACGAGAGCATGAAGCGTACGGCACGGATACTTCCCCGATTGCCATCGAGTTGTGCGGCCAGCGCGGCTTGAAAAACGCCCATCAATGTTCGCTGGACTCCTTCCCCTATCCTGACATCCGATTCGATCTCATCACTCTTCTCGACGTCATCGAGCATGTGGAT
>DMMN01000265.1:831-5681 GCA_003453835.1 Bacteroidota bacterium
CCCGATTGCGCTGTTGCAACGACTAGCAGAGCACGTCGTGAAATCCGAAAAGGACACTACGCTGGACATCCCGCCGCTTCCAATAAACTCGCTGCTTCTCTCAATCTTCTCTTCTGAAAAGTACTTGCTGCGCCGTTCGTCTCTTCCATTCGGACTTTCAGTCGTCGCGATCGGAAGACGAGGCTAGCCCTCACCTTTCAACGCTTCCTTTCTGAACGTCAGATACATCGCTCCAACATAGCAGAGCAATCCCGCTGCCAGCAGCTCGTAATGATACGGCGACGGAGCTTGCATTCTCACGGTCGCGTCAATGTCCATCATAAATGAGGTCAGGATTGCTGCGGTTCCAACGAGAGAAATAGTCCAGGCAGTGGGAGGTGCCCGAAAGGCTCGTGCCTTTGCTTCTCTTCGGACAATCAGTACACCGGCAACGATCATGAGAATGGAGACGAGGATGGGCGCAAGAACGGGGCCGATCCATGGAAGGGGGACCAGAAAGAGAATGTCCCAATCGAATACCGATTCTGGCCAACCGAGGATCACCTTTAGCCAGACATAATAGAAGATGTCCCAGAGTGCAAAAGCGATCATGAAATAGCCGAATCGCTGCCATCGCGACTTGCCCGCGACGATGCCCACCGCCATCAGCATGACGATCGTCGCGAACTCACGCACAAGCTCCACAACGATATGGTGCCTGGCCATGAGCTTCAACGGGAAGGCGAAACCATCAGGATAGTAAAGCGCCCGAAGGTAGACCACCACGGACGACTCAACAAATGCAAAGGCGACTGAGAAGACGGCGACCCAGATGAGAGTTGGAAGTGCTTTCATTGTCCTCAGGGTGTCGTCTCTGGTTTCTTTCAGATGGAGGTTCTCCGGCATGATCCGGATAGGGCGACAATATAGAGTGGGACGTACGTAGGGAGCACCCTCGTGGAGAGACCAACGTGGCGAAGCACCGAGGGATCTCCTTCGACTGCGCGAAAACAAATGGGTGGTTGAACGCTGGTTCTCTCAACGAGAAGAGGTTACCTGAAAGTCCCTCGACGTTTCGTTCGGAATTTCAAGAGCGTCCTGAATCTCGCGAAAACCAGGCCTCGAAGAAGCGAGGCCGTTCAACCACCCATCAAGAATTCAGTTTCCACCGGGCACATTCTGGGGGCGGGCACCCGGCATCGGCTTTCTCGGAAACTTCGCATCACGATTGGCCGCGTTGTACGTGAAAACAGCGATCATTGTGGCCGCTTGCTTCATATCTTCTTCTTGCACGCGATCGTAAACGTCCATATTGGAGTGGTGTGTTCGAGTCTCATATTCAACGGGATCTTGAATGAACTGGAATCCCGGCAATCCAATCGCATCAAACGAGAGATGGTCGGTTCCGCTCGTGTTCTGGATCGTCAGGGTCTGAGCTTTTGGATCGTTGAAGTTTGTCAGCCACGACCGAAAGACGGGACGCGCGGCTTCGTTCCCCTGCATGTAAACGCCGCGCAGCCTGCCGGTCCCATTGTCGTGATTGAAGTAGACGGAGAACTTCTCAAATCCCGGCTTCGCCGAAATTCCTCCCCCACCCGCTCCGGGCATTTGCGATATGACATCGGCCTGGCTCTTGCCAAGGAACTCCGACACGTATTCTCGTGATCCGAGCAGGCCCTGCTCCTCTCCGCCCCAAAGACCAATCCGAACGGTGCGGCGTGTCTTCAAGCCGTGCTCTTGCGCGATCTTCCGTAGTATCCGAACCGCCTCCATGCAGGCTGCAGAACCGGTGGCGTCATCTGTCGCGCCCGTTCCGGCGTGCCACGAGTCGAAGTGCGCGCCGACCATAACCACCTCGTCCTTGAGGTCCGTTCCCGGGATTTCCGCAATAACATTGAAGCCGGAATCGGGCTTCGTCCACGCAACTTCGAATTTCATCTTGAGACTTACCTTCTCACCTCTCTGCAGTGAGCGGAGAAGCCGGTTGTAATGTTCCGCGGCAATGGCAACTTGCGGGATGATCGCCGGTGATTTCGGATCATAGGGGCTCATGCGCTGCATAAACGGTGTCTCCGCCGACTGGGGAACTGTAGCTCCCTGGACAAAGATCGTTCCACCATCTCCACGTCCCGCAGTAAGAGCCGCGAGCGCACCCTCCTTCTGGACAAATTCAAGCTTACGGGGAGTCACTTGCTGTTCGGTGACCATGCGTGCAATGGAGGCGCTGTCGGCGTTCGGATTGAACTGTCGAGCAAACGCCAGGACGGAGTCGAAGTTCTCCATCGTGATGCGGGGGAACATCATTCTTCCCCGGCGACCGCGTCCCGCGCCTTGCAAGTCGGCGTTCGCCATCCTNNCACAATGTCGTTCAAGAGGACATACTTGCCTTTCAACTTCCCTTTGTAGTTCTCAAAATCCTCAAGCCGGCTCACGTCGAGATACACAACCTCGGCCTCTTTTTCTTTCACTCCGGGCGACCACGCTTTTGGGTATGCGATCAACGGTTGGGTTCCGGGCTGGGTCATATGCAGCGAAAACTCTTTCAGTGTCCACCCTTTCCCCACAGGAGCCCAGGTATCGTAATAGATGTTCTGCAGTCCCCATTCTTTCAGTTTCATGCTCGCCCAATCGGCTGCTTTACGGTATTCGGGTGACCACGTCAGGCGCGGTCCGTACACATCCGTAAGGTAGCTGAGGATGTCCATCACCTGGGAGTTCTTCATTCCTTCGGTTTTGATTTTGCTTACAGCGGCGGTGTCGATTCTCTCCGTGATCGCCTGGGCGGTGGCGAATTGGATGAAAAGAAAGAATGCACCGAGAACTGAGGGGAGCCGCTTCATACAAACCTCCTTGCGAGTTATGGTTAAAGGTGGATTGACGATAAGGCAGACAGAGTATTAACGAAAGGAAGTGAGAAAAGTATCGTCGAATAATGAATAGGAAGACTAGACAAAGAAGGTGCTCGTTGAACGGGCAAATAATACTCATTTATCGGGCAGAAAGCCAATGCGGCGGGGCTTCACCGTTCCGACTATCTCACCCTGATGGCAGATGGAGCGGCGGAAGATCGTTCGAGGAAGAGCCCACGTGGCGAGTAATTGTCAGACACTCTTCCATTCGCCAATCATTTGGCTTGATTCTCAGATTCGTAGGTTTTAACTTGGGCGCATTGTTTGCGAATTTCAATCGGGCTGGGGTGCAGCGAAGGCCAAGAATCCACCTGTTACCTAAAATCGTTTCTATATCTTGAGAGGCATGACGCGCGTCTCCAACCGACAGATCGTTGAGGAGCTCAAAGAGGGAGATCAACGAGGATGCAGCCATTTGGTAGAACTCTACCAGGCGCGTCTTTCGTCGGAGGCCGTGCGCGTGTTCTATGTCCCTCCCCTCGACGCCGAGGAATTGGCAAGCGACGTTTTGCTCACCGTTGTGGAGAGGATCCAGGCGTTCGAGTTCAAACGATCCGACAGTGATTTTCACGCTTGGGTCATGACGATCTTTCGGAACCGCGCGAAAGACTACCTACGCCACCAGGCCCGATCCGATGGCCTTCCGGATCGTTATCAGGAAGAAGCGCTGGAAGACGAAGCGGCCTATACGGTTACCGAGCGGGAAGTTGTCCGCTCCATTATCCGTTCGTACGAAGAAGCCGTTCGTTTATCGTCCGAGGATGATCATCGAAACTCGGACCGACTTAGAAACAAACTACACACCATCGCGCAAACGCTCGATGAGATGGAAACGTGGGAACGCGTACTCCTGCGCTGCCGCGCACTTGATGTTCCCTTTGAGGAAATCGCCCACTACACCGGCAAGACGGTACAGCAATTGAAAGTGTATCATGTAAGAGTCAAGAAGAAGTTCGTGAAGCTCCTTGCCCGGCATTATCCGGAGCTTGCAGGATCATGAAACGAGACCAAATCGATTTCCTGTTACAGCTTGCATACCTTGAAGGTACAATTACCACTCATGGCTTGTACGAGCAAGCAGTTGCCAGGAGACGAGTGTTGGCCCCGTCTCATCCCGCAGCGAAGGGCGCCCTGCTAAAGAGGTTGGAGGCTGCTCAAGCCGCCCATCAGAAGAAGACGGCCATGCTCCTCACCGTGGGGGAATTCCTCCGTAAGACAAGAGATCGGCAAGCGCTGCAGCCACAAGAAATCTTCAATCGAATCGGTGTTTCTTCGAACATCTACAAGATGCTGGAGCGAGACAGAATCTCACCCATGAAGATCTCCGTAGAGTCATGGACGAAGTTCCAGAGGCTGTTCCGGATTCCCCTAGCGACACTGCAAGAAATGCTTCACTGCACCTACCGGCTCGTGTACTTCCGGAGATCGTTTCAGACAACGCTTGCGCGATATGATTCGCGCAAGAACAAGGAGGTGAAGGCTCTGACCGTGGAACGCGCGGCGGAAGAACTGTATGCCCGGGCGACCCTTGCGCTCCCCCGCGAGGAGCAAGCGAAGCTCGACAGCCTCTGGAATGCGATCAAGAAGACTGTAGGGGATTCTGGTTTGCCGAAGTAATTCTTCCCATCGATAACTCAATTGTTCTCACGCGACGTCCGGTCACTATTAGAGGACAGACTTATGCTGGACAAGAACTAGAGATTTGTGCTGATGCTCACCACCGGAACCATGGCAAGAAAGGATTCGGGTGGAGTATGAGCCTCGCTATGTTTTTGAATGGATTGAGCAGGCGGACAAGTTGAGTTGTCACACGGACCAAACCCGAGAAGCATAGCAGATATCCCGCTTCTGTAGAGCTCGGAGTTATTTCGATAGCCATGTTATAAACGTTCGACTCCAACGGAGCCGATCGCATGAAGAGGCTGCGTACTTACAGACTGATGTTACGCAAAACGAGATTGT
>DMMN01000085.1 GCA_003453835.1 Bacteroidota bacterium
GCCGTACCGGAACGGATTCTCGGCAAACCCGTCAGTGGCATGCTGAAACTTCTCGTTTCGGTTGATGACTACGGTTATCTGTGGATCAACAGCGAGAGCAAAGGTCACTTTCCCTGGAACGGTGAGTTCGAGCTGACAAAGAATGCGAAACCGGGGGAACGGTTTCTGATTGCGATCAAAGCCGTGAACACCGGCGGCCCGCTCCGCCTCATCCGTGCGGAAGTTGCTTCGGAGGAGCTCAAGCCGCTTCGCACACTCATCGAGGATTTCTCTCTCAGTTTGCGGGTCGGCCAGAAACTCCTCGGCTTCGATACGTATCAGACGAGCTCCAGCAAGCGAGTTGATCCGGGAACGGACAAGTCGGCGATGGACCGGGCAGAGAAAGCGCGGTTGAGCGCGCTGCTTCAATCGATCGCCGCCAATGTGGACGTCCGCCCGCTTTCGGACGGTCCGCTGGATCGCTTCGAATCGATGCTTGCAGATGTGCGAAAGCAATTGAAGCCGATCGATAACTACGCGAAGCGATTTACCCTCTACTTCAACTCCAACGCTCATATCGACGCTGCGTGGCTGTGGCGGGAACAGGAGACCATCGAAGTCTGCAAGAACACCTTTGCTTCGGTCTTGAACATGTTTGACGCTCGTCCGGACTTCACCTATACCCAAAGCGCCGCTGCGTACTATGACTGGATGGAACGTCTGTACCCCGACCTCTTCAAGAAGATACAACAGCGGGTGAAGGACGGTCGGTGGGAAGTCGTCGGGGGAATGTGGGTGGAGCCGGACTGCAATCTGCCGAGCGGCGAATCGTGGGCGCGACATCTCCTCTACGGCAAGCGCTACTTCAGGGAGAAGCTCGGCGTAGAGGTGAAGATCGGCTGGAATCCGGACTCCTTCGGCTATACCTGGAACATGCCGCAGTTTTACCGGAACGCGGGGATCGACGCGTTCATCACCCAAAAAATCGGATGGAATGACACGAACGTCTTTCCGCACCGGCTTTTCTGGTGGGAGTCCCCGGATGGATCGAGAGTCCTGAGCTACTTCCCGTTCGACTACGTCAACGAGATCAGCAACGGATATCAGCTTGTCGATTGGCTCCGGCAGTTCGAAGCGAACACGGGCTTCACAAAGATGATGGTGCTCTTTGGCGTTGGTGATCATGGGGGAGGTCCATCTCTGGAGATGATGGCGCGGATCGACCGGCTGAGAAAGCTCGATGTCTTTCCTACGGTGGAGTTCGGAAACACCTCCGGCTATCTCAATTGGATCAAGGGACACGATCTCGACAAACTGCCGGTGGTGACGGATGAGCTCTATCTGGAGTATCATCAGGGGACGTACACGACTCAGGCGACGATGAAGAAGTTCAACCGGACGAGTGAAGTGCTCCTGACGAATGCGGAGAAACTCTCATCGCTTGCGGCGATATCCGGCGGCGCCTATGATGCTTCCTCGCTTGAAGATGCGTGGAAGAAGGTTCTCTTCAACCAGTTCCATGACATTCTTCCCGGATCAAGTATTCGCGAGGTCTACATCGACGCGACAGAATCCCACCAGGATGCTCAGGGAATCGCGCAGGTTGTCCTGAAGAGATCACTCAACCATCTCGCGCGGCAGGTCAATACAACGAAGATACAAAAAGGGACACCCGTCATCGTCTTCAACGCGCTCTCGTGGACGCGGACCGATCTCGTGAGGCTCGATCTGCCGAGAGAAGATCTCGAAACCAACTCCGTGTTCACATCGGACGGGAAAGAAATCCCGTCGCAGCTCGTAAGAACCGGACGTTTTCAGCAACAGATTATCTTTGTCGCCGAAGGCGTGCCGCCGATCGGATACAAGATGTACGAGCTGAGAAAACAATCCCCCACTCTCAAAGCTTCGAAGCTGGCCACTTCCGGAAGATCCATTGAGAACCACTCCTTCCGTGTTGAGATCGATCCGGTTTCCGGCTGGGTGAAAAGCGTGTTCGACAAGCGGAACGGAAGAGAGGTGTTGAAGGGAAATGGAAACGAACTGCAGTTGCTTGCGGACTATCCCAGAGCGTGGGATGCCTGGAACATCGGGCTCACTGGCGAGCAGTACCCATCGAAGCTACGGCGCGTGGATGTGATCGAGACGGGCCCCGTGCGCGGAGTGCTTCGGCTTCAGCGAGAGTATCTGAAGCCGGGGACGAAGAAGGACTTCCCGACTGAAGATTTTCCATCCACCTTCTTCACTCAGGATATCATTCTCTATGACGGGATCGATCGGATCGATTTCAAAACGGACGTGGATTGGTGGGAGGAGAAGACGATGCTGAAGGTTGCCNNTGGGAGCGCGCGAAAGTGGAAGTTCCCGCCTATCGCTGGGCAGATCTCTCTCAGAACGACTACGGAGTGAGTTTGCTCAACAACTCGAAATACGGACACGACATCAAGGGGAACACCATCCGGCTTTCGTTGCTTCGTTCGCCGAAGTGGCCCGATCCAACAGCCGACCGGGGCAAGCATACAATAGAGTATGCCCTCTATCCTCACAAAGGGAGTTGGAAAGAAGGGATGACCGTTCGGCGTGCCGCAGAATACAACAATCCCCTTCTTTGCATCCTCACGGATACGCACAACGGATCGCTGGCCGGTTCCCGCTCGTTTGTCTCGTTGTCCCCGTCGAATCTGATGCTCACAACGATTAAGAAGGCCGAAGATTCCGATGCGTGGATCCTGCAATGGTACGAGACGGAGGGAACAGACACGGAGGCTCGGCTTGTGCTGCCTAAAACGGTGAGACGAGTTGTGCTCTCCAATTTCCTTGAAGAGGACGGAACGATGGTCGAATCCTCAGGGACGGAAGTGCGAATCACGACGAAGAAGAACTCGATCACGACGTTGAAAGTATCCTTTTGAATCGACGTTGACGCGGTGTGGATCCACGGATTTCCGGGTTACTCCTCATGAAGTCTGGTCATTAGGCCGACAACTACTCCGAACGAAGAAGGGGTGCAATGACAAAAGAGATTTCCCGTAGAGAGTTTATGAAGAAGGCGGCAACGAAAAGCATCGGGATCGGATTGGGGCTCTCAGCCGCAAAGACGTCTCGGTTGTTCTCGGAGCAAAAGGGAATTCCGAGACGCAAGCTCGGGAAGACAGGTCTGGAGATCACGATCCTTGGACTGGGCTGTGTTGCCATCGGCCATGGGCCGCATACGATAGCCGAAGGGGCGGACATTGTGAATGCGTGCATCGATGCCGGTGTCAATTACATTGATTGTGCCAGCAGCTATGGGAACGCAGAGGTCAAGGTCGGGGAAGTGATGAAATCCAGACGGAGGGAAGTCGTCCTGACCACGAAGACCTTGGAGCGGGCCAAAGAGGCTGCATGGGAAGAGATCAACAGGAGTCTCGATCGGCTTAAGACGGATTACGTCGACCTTCTCCAAATCCATTCCATCAACAGCAGAGAGCAGCTTGATGAAATCACCCGGAAGGATGGCTCACTTGCAGCGGCGATGCGGGCGAAAGATGAGGGAATGTGCCGGCATATCGGGATCACAGGGCACACCCGACCCGAAGTGATTCGAGAGGCGCTGGATCGGTATCCGTTCGAGACGACGCTTGTGCCATTGAGCTCGACGGACAAGCTTGTGAATGATTTCGGCGATGTCCTTTTTCCCCTGGCAAAGGAAAAGGGATTTGGCATCGTGGCGATGAAGGTGTTGGCGGCGGGGAAGGTCACGCAATATGTGCCGGAAAGTCTCAGGTACGCATTGACCCTTCCGATAAGCACCGCGATCGTTGGTATGGGAACTCTGGAGGAGGTACATCAGAACGCCGGAATTGCAAAGAGCTTTAAGCCAATGTCCCAGGATGAGATGGCGGCGCTTGTCGAAAAGACAAAGTCATCGGCAACGACGTCCATCATGTGGTGGAAGCGAACGTAGAATCTTGCCACGGACGTTCCAAGCGTCGTGTGACCCATGTCAAAGAACGGGAAGCCACTTAAGATTTCGTTTGATATTAGAATTGCTCAGCGCTAAATTATCCTCGGCAAAGAAGCCGGATATCACCAACAACATCTGGAAGTAGAATCGAAAAGATCCGCGTGCCGCACCTTGCAGGCTCGTGAGCAACGTTTCGATGGGACTTCTGAGGGAAGGGGGAGAAATCTCTATGACGCACAGAATCGGTACATACTTCGTTCTGGCTTTCGCCGGAATCCTGCTCGCTAGCAGTATCGCCGCAGCTCAAACGGCATCATATCCCATATCGCTGGATGCCAGACTGGATGCCGCCGGCAAAGTGAAGCTCTCGTGGTCGAGGCCGCGAGAGGATACGGTGCGCTACTACCTGGTCTACCGCGCCGCAATGATGAATCTCTTGACGTACACCCGCATCGACTCGACGATAAAGAACGAATCGGTCGATCTACCGCCGATTGCCACCGTCCTCACCACGTATGTGTATTACGTGGAAGCGAAGATGAGAAACGGCACATCCCTTAGGAGCAATTTCGCCCTGGTGAATTTCGGGATTCACCCTCGGACGGACATTGTTCGCATCACATCGGAACCCGTCAGAAGTGCAACGGCGGGTGTTCTCTATCGATATCAGGTCGTTGCCGCCTCCTCCGATTCGACGGCAAAGTTGAAGTATCTCCTCTCGATTCGCCCGTCAACGACCATGACCATCGACACGACCGGTTTGGTCAAATGGACGCCGGAACGGAAGGGATCATTCAAAGTGGCCGTCACTGTCCAGTCGACCAAGGGTGGTATCACAAGCCAGGAGTTTACCATCCATGTAGGAGGGGCAAGCGGAACAATCGTAGGGATCGTCACCGACACAGTCGGCAGACCCATCTCCAAAGTGTCGGTCAAGCTGTACTCACGGGAGAGGAACACACCGATGAGCTACAGCGGAACGACCGATTCCTCCGGAAAGTACAAGATTGACAAACTCGATTTCGGCACCTACAATGCGCGCGCAGTTCCCTTGCGGGGGGATTACCTGGAGCAATGGTATGATGGTGAGACGAGCGCGGATAGAGCGAAGCCGATCGAGGTGAGGGACTCGACGCCCGTTACGGTCAATTTCAGATTGAAAGCAAAAGCGTCGGTTCCGCACTACACGGTGAGCGGCAGCGCTCTCGATACATCTCGGAGGCCGATCAAGAACGCCGTCGTCGTGTTTGCGCTCTCGGGTTTCAGCTACAACTCGAGCAGGACCGGGGCCCATGATTGGTCGTCGGAAGCTGACCATCGGGATATGTTCGATCGGGGTCATTCCCGAATGATGTCGATGGGGCTCGGTGTGCCGGGGTCGGGAGCAAACAAATCCGATGATCTGGTCGATTTCCGTCTCGACGGCAACTCCGAGTACGTCGTGAAGGTGAAGGTCGATACGACAGGCAAGTACTCCGTTCGGCTGCCGCAGGGTTCATACATTGCCTATGCCTCGGCGCCGGGGTACGGAAAAATCTTCTACAACAATCGTAGTGACTTCTTGTCCGCCGACATCATCAGGCTCTCCGCAGATCTTCCAGCGATTAACTTCACGCTGAAGCCCCACCATCAATTGGCGACCGGAACGATTAACGGGAGCGTTGTTGATACGGTCAGCGGAGCGGGCGTGTCAGCCCGCATCATCGCGTTTCGCGGTCGGGCGATCGGGCGAGATACTCTGATTGTTCCGAAAGCGTACCACACAGACGCGGACTCCGACGGGACATTCTCGATGACGAACTTGCCGCCTGGTGATTACATCCTGTTGGCGGTGCCGCTCGGTCACTTTGCCCCCTCGTACTACAGCACCAGTGGACCAACGATGCGTTGGCAAGATGCCACGAAGGTCAATGTCAACGGCAACACGGTAGCGGGGATTACGATTCTTGTGAGACCGGCCGGACGAAATACCCCCGGCTACAGTTCCATTCGAGGCAGTGTGAACTCGTCGTCGGCACCCCTGGGGAAACGCGGTGGGACGGTCGGCGTTGAGGGAACGATCGTGTACGCGCTCGAGGGCTCTTCCGGATCCGTCGCCGGCTATGGTGTGACGGACACCGACGGTTCCTATTCAATCGCAGAATTGGCGCCAGGGACTTACTCGGTGACCGTCGACAAGAATGAATACTTCCCGGCCACGATGAGTGCCAGCCCGGGCTATGACGCGCTCGGCAATCCGGTTCCCGCGTCGGCATCGTTCAACATCAACAGTACTCTTGTGGCTGTCGAGGACGAGCCGAATCTCCCGATCGGCTATCTGCTCGAGCAGAACTATCCCAATCCATTCAACCCAACAACCAATATCGGATTTCGGATTGCGGATTTTCCCGAAGGGACAAGCGGATTGGTCACATTAAAAGTTTTTGATGTTTTGGGAAGAGAAGTTGCNNCGGTGACATGGAACGGCCAGGACCACACCGGCCGACAAGTTTCATCCGGGGTTTACTTCTATCGGTTGTCGACGGGGAGTTATTCGTTCGCGCGTCGAATGGTATTGCTGAAGTAACGAATCGCAAGAGTGAGAATCGCGCGTGGGGTGTCGCGCAGGTTCTTCAATTCTTTAAGGGCGTCCCGCGAAATGCGGGATGCCTTTTTTTATTGTGTTGATCGGCTTCGTAAATCGTCCGTTTTTTGGGTTTTTTTCCAACTGTTTTTTTCTTAGCTTCTTGCTGTATGAAATCCTCAGAATCGAAGCTAGTGGTCGGTGTTGATCTTGGCGCCACGACCGTAAAGACCGGGATCGTCTCTGACTCCGGCTCCATTCTCTACCAGAACAAATTTCCGACGTTTGCACAAGAAGGCCCATCGGCCGTCATCTGTCAGATTCAACAGTCGATCCGAGATGCGTTGCAGCAGTCAAACGGATCAAGCGTTGCAGGAATCGGGATTGGTGCCCCGGGCGTCGTGGACGATGATGGGGTGGTCAAGTCTCCTCCGAACTTCGTCAACTGGGATGAGGTTCCGCTGAGGGGTGAGATGGCAAAGCTGTTCGGCGGGCTTCCTATCGCAATTGAGAATGATGCCAATGCGGCAGCGATCGCCGAATCACGTTTCGGCGCAGGCATCCAACATCCAAATTTCCTTTTTGTGATTTGGGGAACGGGCGTTGGCGGCGGAATCATTCTGAATCACAAAATCTATCGCGGCGCAACCGGAGGAGCGGGTGAAATCGGACACGTCGCCATCGACTACAACGGGCCGCAATGTAACTGCGGCATGCGGGGATGTGTGGAAGCGTATGTCGGTCAGCGGTATCTCTCCCAGCGTACGGCAGAGCGACTGAGAACGCGTCCGGATTCGAAGATCATGGAGCTTGTCGGAGGCGATTACTCGAAGATCGAACCGTACTTCATTTCAAAAGCAGCGCATGACGGCGATCCTCTGGCACGTGAAATCCTCCTCGAGGCAGGAACATTGCTTGGTGTTGCTCTCGGAGCCGTCATGAACGTGATGGATCTTCGTGTCAGCATTATCGGAGGAGGTCTCTCTGCCGCGGGCGACTTTGTCATCCGGGCGATCGAAGAGTCCGTGAAGGCACACGTCCTTAGGCCGTTGCGCAAGGAGGTTCAGGTTATTCCGGCCCGGCTCGGAAACAACGCCGGTATTCTTGGTGCTGCGGGCTTGGTGTTGTGAGGAATGAGGGATTGGATGAAGCAATCCTCTGTCCGGTTACTTCTCCCACTCTTGGCGACAGTCCTTCTTCTGAGCAGAGGATTGCTCGCGCAAACTTCATCAACTCCGCCCGATAGTCTCCGTATTCTCTCCCCCTCTCCTCAAGATACTCTCCGATCGAATAAGTCGGGCGTCGATACCGTCGTCGTCTATTCTGCAAAGGACTCCATCGTCTATTCCCTGCAGACTCGTTTCATGCGTCTTTACGGCAAGAGCGAGTTGAAATATCGCGCAATCGGCTTGAAGGCCGATCGCGTCGGCGTGAACTGGGATACGGCGACGCTGACCGCCGAAGGATCGAAGGATACAACAGACAAGAAGGGGAACAAGACGGTCGGCTCGCCAATTCTTCAGGATGGCGGCGAGGCATACAACGGATCGCGCATCAGCTATAACTTCAACACACAAAAGGGGAAGATCGCTGTTGGTGAGACGGAGATCGAAAACGGATACTATCATGGCGAGGCGATCAAGAAAATCGATCGGGACGTTTTGTTTGTGGCCGGCGGTCGTTACACGACGTGCGACGCCGAGCACCCGCACTACTATTTCTCTAGCCCGAAAATGAAAGTGATTCTGCGAGACCACGTCGTTGCGGAGCCGATTTACTTTTACCTTGCCGATGTGCCTCTCTTCGGGCTTCCGTTCGGGGTGTTCCCCAACAAGGCCGGACGTCGCTCCGGAATTATCGCGCCCGCGTACGGGGAGGACGCGCGACGGGGGCGATTCCTCAGCCACTTCGGGTACTATTGGGCCATCAACGACTACCTCGATCTTTCATCGACATTCGATTGGTATACACGCGGCGGGTGGCTCAACCGGTCTCTGTTCCGTTATGCGCTTCGGTACGACTTCACGGGCTCCCTCGGCATAAACTACACGCGCCTTCATGAGGGGGAACCAGAGGACCCCGCGCGCACAGAACGGCGCGACTACAACATCAATATCAATCACAATCAACAGATTGATCCATCGACACGGCTCGATGTGAATTTCACGTTCACGTCCGGAAGCTACTTCCGGAACATCAGCTCGAACCTTGACGAGATTCTGCGACAAAACGTGATCTCGAATGCAACCCTCTCAAAAACGTGGGAGGGAAGCAATCGAAGCCTGACCGTCAACGTCTATCGCGATCAGAACCTGACGACCGGCGACGTGGAGGAGCGCATCCCGTCGATATCGTTTTCGCAGGGGCAGCTCTTTCCCTTTCGTCGTCAGATGAAGTCCCGCGGCCTCGGCGGGGGGTCCGACACGGATGGTTCCTGGTACGAGATGATCGGGTTGAGTTATGCCGGCCAGGCGCAGAGCAACCGTTCAAAGCGCTTTGAGGTCATCAAGAGTCTGGTGGATCGGTCACGCGATAGCCTCACCCTCGAGCACCAGCAGGAACGACTCGGCGTCAATCACCAACTCTCGCTCACAGCTTCGCCGAAGGCAGGATACTTTACGATCGCACCGTTTCTTTCGTACAACGAGCGATGGTACAACAAGAGCATCGTTCGGGACAGCCTGGAGACGAGGGATGTGTCCGGGCTAAAGGCTGTGCGGACGTTTTCAGGTGGTCTCTCCGCCTCGACTCGCTTCTTCGGTATGTTTCAACCGCAGATGTTTGGGATCACGGGGATACGACACACCGTTACTCCTAACCTTTCCGTCAGTTATCAGCCCGATTTCTCCGACTCGCGGTTTGGATATTTTGGGGAATATGTCGACAGAGACGGAAGGAAGGTAAAGTACAGTTTCTTCGAGCGAGAGATTTACGGTGGTGCGTCGATTGGCCGACAAGAAAATCTCAATCTCAGCGTAGGGAACTTGTTCGAGATGAAGGTCCGGTCGTCCGACACCACGCAACAGGAGCAGAAGATCCAACTCCTCAATGTCGGCGGGTCCGTCTCCTACAACTTCGCCGCAGACAGTTTGAGAGTCTCCCAACTGAGTCTTTCGTACCGAACGGACATCGGGAGCTTTCTCAACGTCAGCGCGACCACCACGCACGACTTTTACGTCTTCGACGAGCAGGCAAGAGCTCGTGTCAACAGATTCCTCTGGACGGAAAAGAGGAAGATAGCCGACCTCACGAGCGTCTCCTTCAGTCTTTCCACGTCCCTGAGCGGTGAGAAGAAATCGACCGGAACGGGCGGAGTCGCTCCAAATGCCACAGCGGAAGAGCGGGATCGGCTTTCCGGACAGGTTGGCCGGTCCGCTCAGGCGCAGACATATCGGGGCTTGTTTGAAGAGGAGACGCCTGACTTCAGTATTCCGTGGAATCTGTCTCTCAGTCACACGTTTTCCCAAACGCAAAACGATCCGCGGCAGAAGTTTCGAAGCTCATCACTGAACGCGAATCTCTCGTTCAACCTCACGGAGCACTGGCGCTTTTCGGCGAGCGGTAGCTATGATTTCATCCGGAAGGAATTTGCGGCGCCAAGCGTCAACATCTATCGCGACTTGCACTGCTGGGAAATGAACGTATCCTGGTATCCCATCGGATTCTACCGTGGATACCGTTTCGAGCTGCGCATCAAAGCGCCGCAATTACAGGACCTGAAGATCACCAAGCAGGGAAGTGAGCGAGGAACGTATTACTGATCACCGCACGCGAGGTTGGGGCGGGATGCGCCGGGGAGAGCTGCAAGAAAAAAAGCGACGAGAGCCCTCGTCGCCTTTTGTGTGATTCGTTGAATCTTCCCCGTCAGGCCGATTTCCGCTCCTCGTACAGGTAGATGGGTTCTTTTGACTTGAGGATCGTGTCCCTCGTGATGATGCATTTGGACACGTTTTGTCGGGTGGGAAGATGGTACATGATATCGACCATCACTTCTTCAATGATGGCTCGCAACGCACGGGCGCCCGTTCCGCGTTCCATCGCCTTCGTAACGACCCCCGTGAGTGCCGATTCTTCGAACTCCAGCTCTACGCCTTCCATCATAAACAATTTCTTGTATTGCTTCACCAGCGCATTCCGCGGCTCGGTCAGGATGTTGTGGAGAGCTTCTTCGTTCAGAGAGTGGAGCGACGCCACGATGGGGAGCCGGCCGACGAATTCGGGAATCAACCCGTACTTCAGCAAGTCGTCGGGCTCGACCTGTGAAAGGTATGCGTCCGATGATCGGTGCCTCTTTCCTTTCACGTCTGCCCCGAAGCCAACCGGATTCTGGCTCACGCGCCGCTCGATAATCTTATCCAAGCCCTCGAATGCACCACCGCAGACGAACAGAATGTTTTTCGTGTTGATGTTGATGAGGCTCTGTTCCGGATGCTTACGTCCCCCTTTGGGCGGGACGCCCGCAATCGTTCCCTCCAGGATCTTCAGCAGGGCTTGCTGAACGCCTTCGCCCGACACATCGCGCGTAATGGAGGCACTGTCACTCTTCCTGCTGATCTTGTCGATCTCGTCGATGTAAACGATGCCGCGTTCCGCTTTTTCGACGTTGTACTCCGCGTTCTGCAGAAGGTAGACAAGAATGGTCTCAACGTCGTCACCGACGTAGCCTGCCTCGGTAAGCGTTGTCGCGTCGGCGATTGCGAAGGGGACATCGAGAATGCGCGCGAGCGTTTGTGCCAGCAGAGTCTTGCCCGTACCGGTCGGGCCGATGAGCAGAATGTTGCTCTTCTCGATCTCGACCTCGTCGAGGTTTTGGAGATTATCGTTGGAATCGATCCGCTTGTAGTGATTGTAGACGGCGACCGCGAGGGTTCGCTTGGCGTGCTCCTGTCCGATGACGTATTCATCCAGCGCCTTCTTGATCTCGACGGGAGCGAGCACGCCGCGGGTGGTGTGTCGCTTGGCCGAGATCGCCGCCATGTTGTTTCGGATGATGTCAACGGAGCTCGAGACGCACAGGTCGCAGATGTAGACGTCCGGACCGGCGATGATGCTGCTCACCTCTTCCGATGAGCGGCCGCAAAAGGAACAAGTAATCTTCTCACCCTGCTTTGTTTTCTGACTCATGCTATGCCCGATGAGCTGTCTGTGGATGACCCAACGATGATGTGGGTCCTATTTTTCCTTCTTCACCTCCGCAAGGCGCTTGACGAGGATGTTGTCGATCAGACCGTATTCCTTCGCCTCGCCGGCGGACATATAACGATCGCGGTCGGTGTCACGCTCAAGCATCTCGAGGGACCGGCCCGTATGATTCGCCAGGATCTCGTTGATCCGCTTTTTTGTCTTGAGAATCTCTTCTGCCTGAATGCTGATGTCGGATGCCGTACCCTGAACTCCGCCCCACGGTTGATGGATCATGATGCGCGCATTGGGAAGCGCCGTCCGCTTTCCTTTTGTTCCACCTGCCAGGAGAACAGCCCCCATACTTGCCGCCATACCGATACAGATGGTCGAAACGTCTGGGCGAATGTACTGTATCGTATCGTAAATGGCAAGACCGGATGAGACGTTCCCTCCCGGACTATTGATGTAGATGTGGATGTCCTTGTCGGGGTCTTCAGACTCCAGGAACAGAAGTTGCGCAATGACGAGGCTTGCGATCGTGTCATCGATGGGCGTGCCGATGAATACGATGCGTTCTTTGAGAAGGCGGGAATAGATGTCGTACGCGCGCTCCCCGCGTCCGGTTTGCTCAACAACGATAGGGACAAGTTGATTATAGGCTTCGAACGTTCTGGATTTCATCGGCGGCATTATCCTTTCGAGAGAGTATTCGGCAATGTTCGATCGTCAATTTCTTTCACGCTCGTGCTGGTCATCAGCAGACTCATCAGCGTGTCGCCAAGGAGCCGGTCCTTGACCTGATCGGACGACTTATAGTATGTGATTAATCGTTCTTTGTCAATTCCGATCTTGGGGGCTTCCCGCTCCGCGAGGGCGATGAGGGCGCTCTCGTCCACGGTGAGGTTCTCGGCCTTGATAATCTCTTCGCGCAACAAAGCCCATTTCGAATGGAAGATCGCGTACGCGCGATTCTCCTGATAAAACTTTTCGATATCGAAATCGTGGGGAAGTTCCTTATTCGGTTGCTGGTTGCGGATTTCTTCGCGGAGGCCATCGATAACGGTTCGAATGAGCGACTCGGGGACCTGAAACTCATGCAGCCGGATGATTTCAGAAACGATCGCATTGATCATCTGTCTGCGGTTCTTCTCTCTCCAATACTGCTCCAGGTCTTCGCGCAGACTTTTTCGAAACTCTTCAACCGTCGTAATTTTATCCTTTGAGACTTTCTTCACGAAGTCGTCGTCGAGCTCGGGTGAGATGATCTTCTCGACTCGTGAGACTGTTGCCTTTATCGTGACCGGGTGTGAATGGTCTCCGTGCTGGTGCTCGAATTGGATTCGGTATTCGCCCCCTTGTTCTGCCTCCCCGAGAGCATCTTTGAACGGCTGCTCGAGTTCCGGATCGGCCAGATAGAAGCGCGCGTTATCCGTCTTCTTTCCGATGATCGGAAAACCCGTCTCGTCAAGCTCTTGGAGCGAGGCCGTAACGATGTGTTCCGGATCGGTCGCTCTCTCAACCTTCTCCATCGTCGCGCTCATTCTCCGCAGCCGGAGAAGCTCCTGCTCGACCTCCTCGTCCGTGGTCTTGTGCACGATGGTCTCTACCGAGAGACCTTTGTATTTCTTCAGCTCGATGATGGGGCGGATGTCGTACTGAATCTTGAATCGAAAGCTCTGGCCGCGCTTGTAGTCCACATCGACAAGAGTCGGTTCGCCGATCGGTTTCAGCTCTTTGTCTTTGACGACCTGGCGATAGAGTTCGCTCGCGATACGATCCAGATATTCATTCTCGATGAGCTCCCCGTAGAGCTTCTTGACCATATCGAGCGGCGCTTTGCCTTTTCGGAATCCCTTGATGTCAATCTTCGGGCGATACTCGTGATATGCTCTCTCGAAATGCGGCTTCAGTTCTTCCGAAGTGGCTTGAATCTCGATCTCCCTCGATACTTCAGTTAGTTCATGAACGTTAACTTCCACTCTGCGACTCCTTGAGATTGATTTGTGAGATAGCAGTGAGACCGATCGAATTGTCGAGATTTTTCAGATCTCAAATGCGTGGGCACGGAGGGACTTGAACCCCCACGGGTTTCCCCACTAGCTCCTAAGGCTAGCGCGTCTGCCAATTTCGCCATCCGCCCNNAGCGCGTCTGCCAATTTCGCCACGTGCCCTTAGAATTCTTTCCCGTTGCGAGTGTACGACAACTCTTCCGCGGTTATCGAACCCGCCACCCACGGTCGCGGCGCGCACCAGGCACTACTATTGAAAAGAAAAAATCCTCAAAACTCAACTGATTTGAGGATTTTGAACGGCGACAATATAACATGTTTTGGCGGAAAAACCAACGTAAGGGAGGACTTCGACCTTGGGCGTAAGGCAGCGGGCCTTTCGGTGGCTTTTCTTGACATTCAATTGAAAAATCTCGAACATCTCATCGACCATCAAATCAATTACGTCGTTTAGAGGAGGATTCCGTGCATCGAGTTTGGAGTGCATCTCGGCTCCTGATGAGCCTCATCATTGGATTCCTCGCTCTCTCTGCCTTATCGCCTCCGGAAGTGCTTTACTCTCAGGAGAAGCCCAACGTGAGTTTCGACTGGGCCTTCGGCGCGCTGACAGGCTCCGGGAAAGATCAGAAATTCGTTCCGATCACGAAGGACACCGCTCTGAGGTCGGGCGATCAACTCAAGCTGATGGTGCGACCAAAATCGAAATGCTTTGTCTACGTCATCTATGAAAGTCCCGAAGGTGAGACCTCGCTGGAGTTCCCCTACGAGCCCGGTCAATTCTCTACGGACTACAAGATCGGAAAGGCGTACTTCGTCCCTGCCGGCGATGGCTGGTTCAAGCTTGATGGCGATGTCGGACGGGAGACGTTCTACCTGCTTGCTTCCGCCGATCGGCTGACAGATCTTGAGGCTCTCCTCGAGCGATACGGAAAGGTCGGTGCAGAGGGGAAGAGAAGCGTTGCGGAAGATGTGATCACCGAAATACGAAACGTGCGGAAGCGCTATATGACGTTTACCACCTTTGCCGAGCGACCGATCTCTATCGGCGGCAACGTCCGTGGCGTCGGCTCGCAAGAACCGGGGAAACGTCCCAACCTTAGTCTCATTGCCACGGAGATTTCGGCTTTGAATTTCTACGGTAGAACATACACTATCGACCACAAGTCCCGTGGGGGCAAATAACAAGCGGATCGTTCGGGCCACCTTGCTCCTGATGGCGGCCTCCTTCCTCCTCGCTCGTCTCCTCTTTTGGATCTTTCCGAATGTTTTTGAGCCATGGAATGCGCAGACCGTGGACCAATTGTTTCTTCTCCGCGCGGAATCCGACGCGTTCCGTCCCCGGTACGACAGCACCATCGTACATATCGATATCTCCGATCGGACGATGGAGCAACTCGAGAATTCTTTCCTCAGTCGCTCGCAGTATGCGCAGGTTGTTCATAACCTCGCTTGGATGGAAGTGGCGCTGCAAATCTGGGATTTCATCCTTCCTCTTCGCGTGAATCCATTCGAGGACAGCGTCCTCGTTGCCTCCGCCGCGAATGCCCGCAATGTTCTCTTCGGCTTAGCCTTTCAGCTTTCCGATCAGCCGCCGCGCCCGCACCCACATGCACGGAGCAGGCGATTTGAACAATATCTTGACCTTACAAAGTGGCGCATCACGGTCGACGGAGACACCGGGAAACTCTCGTTCGGTGCGGAATCGAAGATCACGTTCCCAGCGCTCGCGGCATCGTCGTTAGGGCTCGGATACTTGAATATACAGTTTGATCGCGACGGTGTGTATCGTCGGGCTCCGCTCCTCGTCCGCTATGAGGACGCGTTCTATCCAAGCTTCGCCTTTCGGGCGGCGTGTGAATATCTTGGCGTGACACCCGACCGAATCGTGTTGCGGCCCGGCGAGAGCCTTACCCTGAGAGGAGCCCAGCGTCCCGGCCATACGCCGCATGATATCGTCATCCCTATTGATGAGTACGCAAACATTCTGGTGAACTACATCGGTCCTTTGCGGCGCGGCAACCAAAACTCGATGCTCCATTATGATTTCGCCGATATCCTCCGGGCTTCGGATGACCGGACGGATCTTGAGAACTGGGGCGAGGTGCTGCGGGGGAAGATCGCGGTCGTCTCGGAGGTGGCAACCGGCGCTTCCGATGTCGGGCCTGTTCCAACCGACAACAACTTTCCGCTGAGCGGAGTGCATTCGAATGCCCTCAACACTATTCTCACGGAAGACTTCATCCGCGAGCTCGGCGATCTCCGGATGCTTTCCGTCGAACTGCTCATTCTGGCAATCCTGTTTCTCCTTGCCCGTATGCTCTCGTCCAGGAATTTTTCCATCGGCGCTTTTGAATTGATGCTGGGGTACGTTGTTATCGCCGCAACCCTGTTTCTCTATGCGAATCTGATCCTCAATATTCTCCGGCCGGTCTTTGAAATCGCCCTTTCATCATTTGTCATCGTGACGTATCGATATGTCACCGAGCAGCGGGAGAAACTGGCTCTTCAGAAATCATTCGAAGCGTACTTTCCTCCATCTATCGTCCGTAAGATTATGATGAATCCGGAGCTGGTAACGCAGGGGGGACATAGAAAAGAGCTGACGATCCTGTTTAGCGACATCAAGAGCTTCACGACATATTCTTCGACGCTCTCGCCGGATGAGATACAGAGACTCCTGAACGAGTATTTCGAGGCGATGGTCGAGATCGTGTTCAAGTACGGAGGAACCGTCGACAAGTTTATCGGGGATGGACTGATGGTCTTCTTCGGCGATCCTGAAGCCCAGGAAGATCACGCGGTCCGGTGCGTGAAAGCCGCCATCGAAATGCAGAAGAAATGCAGGGAGTTGAAGACACGCTGGGAGTCCGAGGGGAAGTTCCCCCTGAAGATACGCATCGGTCTCAACACTGGACCGGTCGTGGTGGGGAATATGGGATCTGCCCGAAGGCTCTCCTACACCGTCCTCGGATCGGCCGTCAACCTTGCCCAGCGCCTTGAATCAAACGCGCCGGTGGAGGGAATTATGATCTCCCATCGTACCTACAAGCTCGTCAAAGACCATGTGACGGTTCGCCCGATGGCGCCGATCAGAGTGAAGGGTCTGGAGGAACCGATTCAAGTGTATGAAGTGCCGGTCGACGTCTGAACCCAGCCGAGTTGATCGTGTAGAAGGGCAATAGAAATGTCAGTATATAACGGCCAATAGAAATGTCAGGGTGAATGTTGCGGTAACGAGCGGAGGGCGTAGCCCGGAGTGAGTTACCGCAATAGGGTTCAGGTGA
>DMMN01000021.1 GCA_003453835.1 Bacteroidota bacterium
TGCATTGTCGCAATGCCGTTGAACGCGTAAGGAGAGAGTCTCAAGTCCCTGTAAGAAGAGGAACGAGTTGAACGGGCTCTGGCAGGCGCCGAGATCGCGCAACTGCTCGACGCGTGCGCGGATGATGAAGGCGATGTTTCCGAACGGACCGCCGCTGCCGAAGACCTCCCAGAAGTTCAGACCGTGATAGCCGGGGCTCGGTTCCGTAAAGACCGGAAAGTTTCCGTTCCCCCAGTCAAACTTCCCGGCGTCAACAATGACTCCGCCGATGGATGTCCCGTGCCCGCCGATCCATTTTGTGGCCGAGTGCACGACAATATCTGCTCCATGTTCAATCGGTCTGCAAAGATATCCGCCTGCGCCGAACGTGTTGTCGACGATCAGCGGAATCCCGTTCTCGTGGGCAATCTTCGCAATCGCCTCAATCTCGGGCACGTTTAAGCGAGGATTGCCGATCGTTTCGATATAGAGCGCCTTCGTTTTTGGATCGATGAGTTTGCGGAAGTCCTCGGGACTGTCTCCATCGACGAACTTCACCTGGATGCCGAGGCGTGGGAGGGTGACCTTGAACTGATTGTACGTTCCGCCATAGAGCAGGCTTGTTGAGACGATATTATCGCCGGCCTGCGCGATGGTCGTGATTGCAAGNNACTGAGCGGCCTGACCAGAGGATACGGCGAGCGCGGCAACCCCGCCTTCGAGAGCAGCGATGCGCTCCTCAAAAACCGCCGACGTTGGATTCATGATCCTGGTGTAGATGTTCCCGAAGTCCTTGAGCGCAAAGAGCGTTGCCGCATGCTCGGCGTCGTTAAAGATGTACGAGGTGGTTTGGTAGATCGGAACTGCCCGTGCATTGGTTGCCGGATCCGGTTTCTGACCTGCGTGAAGCTGCAGCGTGTCAAACCGATAATTTCGTTTCTTCCCGTTCGTGCTCATGCTGTTCTCCTTTGGTGGTGTGTGTAGTGTTTGATTGATGCGGCAAAGTTCTGATCAAGAATTGGTGGTCAATTTTCATACATCTGTTCTGAATCAAGATGCATCCGGAGCGCCATGCTTTCTGGTACGCTTCGTCGTGCGTGCCTACTCCAAGTTGCAGCCAAATGACTCGTGGTCGCGTCTCGAGTGCCTCCTCGACAATCTGCATTGCCTCTTCCGGCTTGCGAAATACGTCCACGACGTCTACCGGAAAGGGGACGCTTTTCAGATCGGCATAACACTGCTCACCGAGGATTCTGCTTGCAGTCGGATTCACGGGGACGATTCGATAGCCTGCATTCTTCAGATAGCGACCCACGTAATGGCTGTCTTTGTGTTCATTCTTCGAAATCCCGACGATGGCAATGGTTTTGATCTCGCGCAGAAGTCGCTCAACCAGCTTTGTTTCTTCCACAAGCGCCGGGGTGGCCAGCATTTTACGTTCGTACCAGGCTCGAAAGGTTGGTTCCATTGATCTCCTCAGACAAACAGCGTTACGCTTGCGTCGGAAGCAAAATCGAGAAACGACGCGGCGCCGGCAAACTCGACTCCATCGATAATGTCTTTCTTCTTCACTCCCATAACTCCCATGGTGGTTGTGCACGCGAAGAGCCTGACGTGATTCTCCCGTGCGATCTCGAGCAATTCATGCAGCGGTGGGATCTTGGCTTTCGCCATCCAGCCTTTCATCATGTGTGTGGCCACTGCCGTCATGCCCGGGAGGGCGCCAATGATATTCGGCACGGGAACCGGCATTGCCGGATTCGCAAGCGGCGCGACCTTGAAACGCTTGATCTTCTTCTTGTTGAGGAGGTCAAGGCCGTAGAAGGTGCAGAAAATTCCCACTTCCCAATCCATCGAAGCAGCGGTCGTCGCAAGGATAAGTGGGGGGTACCCCATGTCGAGGGTCCCCTTTGAAGCGACGATGGCGAGGCGCTTGCGCTTCTGTCCAGCTTGGCGGCGGAGAAACTCCTCCACGCGCTGATCAACTCTGGCTTCGAAGGAAGCGTCGAATGTGTCAGGGCTTGTGCTCATTCATTCCCCTTTGACTATTTCCCACGCCTTATGAGGAACCGATGTCCGTACTCGTCTTCGTCGTGTGCGAGGAACTCGTGTCCCGTGTTCTTTGCCCAGGCCGGAATGTCTCCAGCGGAGCCATCGTCCGTCGCAAGGATCTCAAGGATCCGGCCGACGGGAATTTCTTGAATTGCTTTCTGCGCGCGAATGACGGGAAGCGGACAAAACGTGTCACGTGCATCGAGCGTGGTAAAGGCTCTTGGTGTATTGACCGACATGGCGAAGTCCTCCAGTTTATGATGAATCAGTGTAAAACAAAAAACCTCTTCCGAGAGAATGCCAGAAGAGGTTTTTGCGATCAAAATCCATCTTCTCTCATCTTCCCCGGGTCATACAGCTTGTATGCCGGGCAGGAGTTAGCACCTGACGCTCGCCAGTGGCGAACCGGTTGCTAAGGCTTCAACGGGCCTGTTCCCTCAGCCTTTCTCGATAAGAGATTCGTATGTCTCGTGTCTTAACTGATATCAGCCCGTCGATGATGTCGAAGGGCTTCTGTCCTTCAATTCCTTTTATGGATGGAGTGCAGTCCGCCCTTCGCTAATGGTTTTTGGACACATACAACAAGGGCAGGTCATAGATGATATGAGATTTGACATTTGCGTTGCACTTTACTTTGGTAAAATATACGCCATCGGCAAGCAGATGTCAAGAGATTTTTTTGTTTTTTTTGGGCTACGGGTCAAACTGTGGTAGAATGTTGCGCGACCTCGACGACTCGAATCTTGCCGGTGCTCTTCAGGAGAGAAATCGTGCGATGGTCGGACTCGGTCGGCGTCGAATTTCGTGCTGATTCCAAACACCGTGTTCCGCATTGTTCGATCATTAGTCGCCATCAACTCACCCCTTAGTCTCGAGGAAATCGAGGTACCAAGCGGCCAATTCTTGCACCGTCCATTGAAGGGTGTGCTCGGAAGCCCACTGAGCTGATTTCGACGCTAGATCGAAATATCGCTTTTCATTCTGCAATGCGTCGACCACCAAACTTGCCAATTCAGCATCCTTCCCCGGCTCGACGCTGATGCCTCTTTCGTTTCCGAGATCATGAATCAATCCCACATTCGTTCCGGCGATGACGACGCCGGATGCGGCTGCCTCGGCAAGCACGACCCCTTGTGCCTCGTGAAGTGAGGTGTGCAGCATGACATCAGCCCATCGATACTGGTCGGGTAACCGAACATGCGGAAGATGTCCGAAAAACGACACGAGATGATCGATTCCCAACTCTTTCACGAATTGCTGAACCTCGCCTCCCAGATAATCTGGGCCAATGATCCGAAGCTCCGCCTGCACCTTTTGAGCGATTTGCCTAAACGCTCTCAGGAGAGTCTTCTGATCCTTCACTCTCACGAGGCTGCCGACGTGCAGGAATCTGTATGGTGGAGTGGGGCGCCGATCCCTCGCAGGATTTCGAAAGCTCTCATCGGCTCCAATCGGAATGACTTGAATGTTTCTCCGATTATATCCCAATCTCTGCAGTTGGCAGTTCTGAAACTTCGTGAGCACGTGAAGAGAGTTCGCGTTTCGAAACGTCCACTCGGTAAGAAGTCTGGTTGGCTTTCTCGCAAGGTTACCGTAGCCGATAGTCGGCAGATCGGCAGTTTCCCCTCCAAGGAGACTGACGAGGGATGGTATTCGAAGCGCTTTCCCCAGAAGTACCACGAGCAATCCGCTTGGAAGGCCCCAGAAACCATGTAGCAGATCGAACCGTCTTCTGCTGTTGTCTACAAGAAAGGCCGAAACTAGTGATAGAGCTTTGTGGAGTGATCGAGAATCATGCTTCGCGGAAACGTACTTGACGACGGCTGCACCGCATTGCGCGACGCGCTCTCGCTCGCTCCCAGAGTCCAAAGAATAGACGGAGATCTCGAACTTGCCGGAAAGGCGCGCAACAATGTTCGTGAGGGAGGGGACATGAATCCTCTTTCCGCCAGAGCTGACGCCGCCGGGTGTGAAGATCGCGATTCGTTTCACGAGAGCCGATTGCCTGAGTCGATTGATCTGCGGCGCCGGATGATGGCTTGCCGGTATGCATCCACGGCGGATTTCCCGATTTCATCGTAGCTCCACTTCATTTCGAAAAAACTTCGTACTGATGTGCGACTCGCCCTGGCCAACTGAGCGGCCCGAGCGGCACGAG
The DNA here is from genome assembly GCA_003453835.1 of Bacteroidota bacterium. Classification (GTDB taxonomy): domain Bacteria; phylum Bacteroidota; class Ignavibacteria; order UBA10030; family UBA10030; genus UBA10030. The sequence goes on from DMMN01000021.1 coordinate 4,190, forward strand.
CAAAGGAATCAGGATCGCCCGCACACCAGAGCGCACCAATAGCGCCGTTGCCGGTGATGCATCGAAACGAGGGGATATCCGTCACGAGAGGGATTGCCCCACACGCCAGGGCTTCAAGCAAAGCGAAGCCGCTTCCCTCCTGATGACTTCCAAGAACAAAGAAGTCGGCCGCACTGTGCCATTGTCCCAATTGCCGGTGTTCCACTTTCCCGACTAGATGAACTCGATGTGAGAGGCCGAGGCTCGCCAAGGTTTTCCGAACTTCCCCCAAGAGTCCATCCTCGTGGAAAATCATGTAGAGGTGTGCGTCGGTCATCGCGCGACAGATCTCGGAGAATCCTCGGACAATTGTGACCGGATCTTTGTTAGCATTCAGTCGACCCACCCAAAGGAAGATTGGTGATCCGCGAAGTCCGAGCGACTCGCGCGCGCGTTCAACGGGTTGCGGGATGAACTTGGAAGATCCCTCCATTACTTGATGCAGAGCCATCCGAGAATTGACGATACCAGCATCTCTCCACTGTCCGGCCAACTCTTCGGCGGCGAAGAGAAGGCCATCGAGACCTCTCACTGCAAATCGATAGCCGATTCGCTTGACGGCTGATGAAGGAAGGCCTCCATGATGCTGCCATACAACCGCCGTTTCCGACGGGAGCTTCTTGCGGAGACGACGAAGATGAAAAGTGCCTCCGTTGACGTGCACAATGTCGGGGTGAAGCGAAGCGACGAGCGAGTGAAGCCTCGTCAGGTTGCGCCAGGGCTTCAATGCAGCGGGTCTACCATCGTTGACGAACAGATACGACACTCCGTCCTTTTCGAACTCTTCCTCGGCGTGGAACCGCTGAACCACCGTCACCGTGGTGGCACCAGACCGGCGCACTGCTTCGCACCACGGAGAAATGGTGCGATAGGAATCCAGCAGCGCACGGGAATTCTTCAGACCTTCGTCGTAGTGATATCCGAGATAAACGAGATGCACTGAGTTCAAGAAGTCGATCGCCGGAGGATGACGATGAAGTGATCGCCAAGAGATCGCACCAACGGAATCGAGCCGATCACTCCATCAATCCTCTCGAGGATGGATGTTAGAACCGGATGTTTTCGTGCAAAAAAGTGCGCGGACGGGGGTGGGCTTGCAATATTCAATCCTATGATTCTCTCGAGCGCAAACTTCGAAAGGAAGGATGAAGAGAACGAACGGGGCGAATAGTATGTGACCTCGAAACGGAAAGGTCGAAATCCCACCGCGCTTGCAGTTCCATTCAGCCTGCGAAAGGCCACGTCGGATCGGTTCCGGAGAAGGCCCGAGAGAGTCTCCCACAGCGAGAATGGCGGCATGACAACCGCAACAAAGTACCCCCCTGGCATCGTCGCGGCGGCTACTTGGGTGGCAACTTTCCCAAGATCCGCGGTGCAGTTCATCCCTCCAAAGTTCGAAAGGACGAGATCGAATTTCTGACCGATGGCATCGGAAAGCTGCTCGAAAGAGCAAACTCTGAATGAGATTCCTGAACTACCCGCCGCTTTCCGGCGTGCAATCTCGATCATCCCGTGAGAGACATCGATTCCATGAACGCGATATCCGAGTGAAGAAAGGAACCAAGCGTCCGTTCCTGTTCCGCAATTGATATCAAGAATGTTGCCCCCACGTGGAATGAGTTCTTGGATCAATCCGTAGATCCTCGCCCGGAGCCGAAGAGCAATTGGATTGGCGCCAAAATCCGCGTCGTACGTGGAGGCGACAGCGTCGAAGGCAGCCGCCACGTCCTGTTCCCGGAGTGAGAACCCGATGCTGCTTAACTCTTCCATGCTTTGGTCAACTCCATTCCGACGTGTGCGATCTTTGCTTTCGTCAGTGCAGAGGTTCTCTGAATGATCTTTCCGCTGCCGTTTTGCGAAAGGCGGTGATACCTTACCTCGTTGCCCATTCTTCTCTGTGCAAACCAATAGAATCGATCGGAGTAGCGCCCGGTCACTTTGAAATCTCGTTCCGTTCGCTTCTCCCAACTCAGGTCGGTCTTGAGAGCCGACTCAATCTCATTGTAGTAGGAAGTGCCTTTGATCGGGTAGGCAACGGTTGTGAGAAACGTATCCGCATTTGTCGATTTGAGATGCGCGATGGTCGCTTCGATGTCCTCAATGGTCTCGCCCGTGTAGCCAAGCATGACGAACAAGCCGACTTCGATTCCGTATTGTTGAGCAATCTTCGTCACGGAGGCAATCTCTCGTGTCGTCACCTCTCTTGACATAGCATCCAGAATTCTCTGCGAGCCGCTTTCGGAACCGAACCAAATGCGGAAGCACCCCAACTCGGACATCGTGCGGAGGACCTCGTCATTCACGCGATCAGCTCGAGAGATGCATTCGAACGGTATCTTGAGCCCTCGGTGTTTCATTTCCCGGGAGTATTCAAAAAGCCACCGATGGTTGATTGTGAATACGTCATCTGCAATCCACAGTAGATCGGGATGATAACTCTCAATGAGATGTTCTACTTCGTCGACGACGTTCTTTGGACTCCGCCGTCTGTGTGTGAAGCCGTAGACAGCATGACTGCACCATTTACATGTGTAGGGACANNTGGAACTTGCGCCAGGTGGAAATGTAGGTCTGGAGATCGATCGACTCACGATCGGGGAAGGGGAGGTCGTCGAGATTCTTCACTACAGGTCTTGCCTCCGTATGGACCACAGCTCCCATTCGGTCTTTGAACGCTATACCGGGTACTTGATGGAGAAGATTCACCCCGTGTACAGGGATCTGTTCAAGAAGTTGACGCATCGTGAGCTCACCTTCTCCAAGGACGATGACGTCTGCACCGAAATCAAGAAACTCGTTTGTGTAGAACGCCGGCTCCGGTCCGCCAAGGACAACAGTGAGTCCTTCCTTCTTGCAGAATCTGATCAATTCCAGCACGTTCAACTTCGTCATCAGGTTACAGTAGATTCCTACAATCGCCGGGCGATGGGATCGGACGTAACGAAACAATTCCTGCCTTGTCCGGAAGGTGCTATCGAACAAACCGACATCGTACCCCTTCGACTTCAGGAAGGCGGACAAGTAGAGAACGCCGAGCGGCGGATATGGTTTCATAATCCGCTTCTCATGCTCGTCCTCAGCAAGAAAATAGCCGTGCGTCAAGAGCAGATCCATTGTTGGTTACCTTCTTCCCGTCATCGATGGAGGATTCTTCCCGACGGGTGGGTTGACCTCTCGCGATAAATTCCACAGTCTGAATTCAAGAGGAGGAAGAGTGAGAGCGTGGTAGGCGGACCTTGCGATCGATGAAACCGCAGAACGGTCGATTGTGGAAGGCCGCCGAAGAGCTTCGATCAATGAGTTACGGCCTTGCCAGATGCGAAACTTTTTGTGGGTGACAGTATGAAGTGCCCGATAGAAATCGGGTGCATATGTGCCGCGGAACATAACATCGAGGTCGCCGCTATGAACCCAGTTCTGTTTTCGCTTAAGTTCCTCCTTCACCAGGTTGAAAAACTTCGTTCCCGGTAGCGGATAGGAGACGGAGATTCCAATCTCGTCGGGCCGACATTCTTTCACCATGTGAAGTGTTTGTTCGATATCGTTTTTCCTTTCACCCGGATATCCATACTGGAGAAAGAACCCCACACGAATTCCTGCCGCCCGCAGGAGACCCGTGGCCTTATAGATCTGCTCAACGGTCGTTCCCTTCTCCATTGCATCGAGAATCTTCTGTGATCCCGATTCCGCTCCCATCCACACGGTCTGACACCCCGCGCTCCTGAGATGTTCAATGTTTTCTTCCCGGAGCAACAGATCGGCCCTTGACAAACATTTGAATGGGATCTTCGCGCCCTCGTGGTTGACAACCTCGTCAAACTTCGCAATCCAGCGGGGCTGCAGTCCAAAAATATCGTCGGTGAACCAAAGGTGGTCCGGGTGAGCGAGCCGCCGTAGGTGCTTCATTTCTTCAACGACATTCTCGGGGCTTCGGCTGTGATAGACCTGACCATAGATCGGCTTCGCACACCAATTGCAGTGGAAAGGACAACCGCGAGTGGTGACCATGTTGAGTGAGTAGAAGCCATGCCGACTCATCCATCTTTTGCGGTACGAATCGAAATCAACTAGGTCCCACGCAGGCAGAGGAAGCGAATCCAGATGTTCGATGAGAGCCCTCCGTGCCGTCTGCACGATCTGCCCATTCCGAACGAAGGCGATTCCATCAATGGTATCGGGTGATTGGCAAGAACCTGCCAAAATTGATCTCGAGAGTTGACCGAGAGAAATCTCTGCTTCTCCGATGACGATGTGGTCCGCGCCGTGAGTGAAGTATTCGTTAAGATGGTCGGTTGAGTCCGAGCTGAAAACAACCACGGTGCAGCCCTGCCTTTTCGAGAGCTGCGTTATTTTGAACGCCGCCTCTCGCATCCGACCCAGACACATTTTCGTGAGGTAGTTGAACTGATCATCATAGATGACCACGATTCTCGGTTGATGTTCAGCGAGAGCGAGTTTGATCGCTTCCTCGGTTTCGGTTAGCAGAACATCATGGAAGGCTACGGAGAGTCCCTGCTTCCGTAGATAGGCAGCTGCATAGAGGGTCCCTAAGGGAGGGTAGGGCATCATTGCTCGATGCTCTTTCGGATCGAATTTCAGAAAATAGGAGTGTGTGAGAAGGATGTCAGCCATGTTCACGCGACCTCGCGGAGTTCTGTGTTCATCTCGCTTATCCCAAATAGCCGCAAGCGGGCATGATAGGCATTCAGAATCTTCGTAAGAAAATCTCCGCCATAAGCCGTTGACAAGAAGGGGAGGCAACGGAACAATTGTCCTCGCTCTTCCACGCTCAGATGCGGATAGCGCCGGTCCCAGAGGTCTTGCCAGAACTTCATGAGCCGGCCCTCAAGTCGGTCGCCGAAGTCATTCTCGGAGGAAAGTTCCAGGAATCGTTGAATCCCGGGGCGAGGAACGAAAGAGCATCCCGACTCGCTCGTGGGGGGTTTCCAATTCGGGAAGTACTCGCAGATCCACGGATTAGCGTCGAGATACCGTCTGAGAAGATCGCCGTTCGTCAGAGGCTTGAGGGTGACGAGCTCGAGGCCGGAATACATATTCCGATCGTCAACGGTGAGATGGTCTTCGGAAACGAAGTGGTTCAAACAAAAGTACTTCTTGCTGTTCAACAGCACGATCAGCTTGAAGAGAATCAGGAAGGTTCTGCAGGTCCATAGACGGCCTTCTGCCGTTACAATCACATAGTCGATGTCCCCCTCTTTGCTTGCGACGCCTTTGGATAATTCTCCCGAAAGGAAAACGGCGCGAACGAATGGAAAGTAGTGGGCGACCCTCGCAGCGGTTTTGGCAATCTTCAGCCGCCGCTTGGCCAGCTCCTCTTTTTCGCGACGCCTCGTTACGCAGCTAGGGCGTCTTCGGGCCAAGTAGAAATGGTCGGAGCTGTTTGACACAACCGAGTTGAGTGGTTCCGACAGGCAAGCCTTGGCAATCTCTCCGAGCGATGTGGAGCCCGAAGGAAGAAACGTATAGATCTCTTGCGCGGTGAGGGGGTGGTTGAAGATATCGAAGTAGAGCAGGACCCTCAATATATCACGTTGAAGCGCGGAGATGTCGCCCGAGTCGAGAGGGATCAGTCTCCGTGATTCATCCATAGCTGGTCAACGTGTCGATTGATGTTCAGAGTGCGTGGCGTTTCTCCTTGTGCGCTCGCAGAAGGGGAACGGGACACGATGAGACGAGGTCTTCTACGAAGATGCCTAGCAAACGTCATGCCGTGCCGGTGCGATTGGGGAACTTCATCGAGAACGCTTTGGTCGAACAATTCATCGTCCCTCAAGAACCCGTGGTCGATCGACTCATGTTGATGTAGAGCGGGCGCCGCACAATGCGGAATTGTGTAGCTTGATCGCCTCATTTCTTGTAACTCAGTCGAAGGTTCTTTATATTCTGGTGCCCTTTATGCCGACTCGAAAGAAATCCCTCCTCGCCCGCCTGAAACTCCCGGCATTTGTATTCGGTGTGTTCTTTCTCCTTTTCCTGGTCCTGGATGAAATCGTCATGCCCAGATATGTGCAGTTCGGCAAGACGACTCGTGTTCCAAACGTTGTGGGGATATCCCTCGACGATGCGCTGAGGTTGCTCGCAGAGAACGGATTGGAAGGAAAGAAGTTCGATGTACGATCGGACAAGCAGTATCCGGAGGGAATCGTGATTCTTCAAAACCCGCCGGCCGATGCCGAAGTGAAGTTTGGTCGAGGGATCTACCTGACCGTCAGCGGCGGCGAGCTCTTGGTCGATGTGCCGGGACTTCGCGGTCGGTCGATTCGAGACGCGACTTTTGCCCTCGAACGGAAGGGCTTGCTTCCTGGAACGATTCGGTACGAGACATCAGAGGAATATCCACAGGGGACAGTAATCGATCAGGAGATTGCAGAAGGCTCAAAAGTGACGATTGGTAGGGTGATCAATCTGATTGTGAGCATGGGAAAAAGCGGCGAAAGGTCCGAGGTCCCGGATGTTCTCAAGAGATCGTTGACGGAAGCAGAGCAATTACTCCTGCAGGCCGGACTCAGGATTGGCAATGTAACGTTTCAATTGAACGCGGAATTGCTCCCCAACACCGTCATCGATCAGTATCCAAGAGGGGGCGAATTGGTTACGCCGGGACAAGCAATCGATCTGTTCGTCGCTAAGAAAGGGGAAAAACCTGTCAATGAACACTAGCATTGAATGATCAGAATAGCGCCTTCGGTTCTTGCCGCCGATTTCTCACGTCTCTCCGATCAGATCGCCCAGGCTGAAGCGGGTGGTGCAGATTGGATTCATCTCGACGTGATGGACGGGCATTTTGTTCCCAACATCACGTTCGGCCCCTTGGTGGTTGCCGCGATACGGTCTTGCACAAATCTTCCGCTTGACACGCACCTTATGGTGCAGGCACCGGAGAACTTTGTGGGGCGGTTTCGAGATGCGGGGTCAGACTATCTTACCGTGCATCAAGAGGCCTGCACACACCTACATCGGACCGTAGAACGAATCAAAGAACTCGGAGCAAAGGCGGGAGTCGCGATCAATCCTGCGACACCTTGTTCAGTGATCAAGGACGTCCTTGGCGACATTGATTTGATCCTCATTATGTCAGTCAATCCCGGTTTTGGCGGCCAGGCGTTTATCCCCGCGACATTAAGGCGACTCGCGGAAGCAAGAAGGATGATCACAGAGAGCGGGCGTGACATTTGCCTCGAGGTTGATGGAGGAATTGATACGATAACCGCACCCCAGGTTGTGAAGTCGGGAGCGGATGTGCTGGTTGCGGGGACTTCGGTGTTCAGGCAGCCGGATGTTGCTGGAGCAATCAGTGCACTGCGCGAGAGCTTCGAGAAACAATGACGAATCAGGGAAGAGGATGACCTACGCAATAAGAAACGTCGATATTATCACTCCGTTCAGAATCATCGAAAGAGGAGCGATCATTGTCGAGGGGAAGAAGATCGCCGCCATCGGTCTGGGTTCCGAGATCGGCATTCCCGAGGGCGTGAAGACCTTCGACTTCGACGGCATGATTCTCACGCCGGGCTTTGTCGATCTGCTCGTTCACGGCGGCGGAGGCCATGGCTTTGCCGATATGAACGCGGAGGCTGTCGAAAGCATCTCCCAGTTCTACTTCAAACATGGCACAACCGGCTTGCTTGCAGCGTTGTACAGCAAGTCAGAAGCCGAGATGATTGCTGACGTCAAGAGGATTGCAGAGTACTGTTCTTCCACCGGCGGATCGAATGTGTGGGGGATGCATCTTGAAGGGCCGTTTATTAACGAAGAACTTCATGGTGCCATGAAAGCGGAATACTTGTGGAAACCGGACGTTGAGAAGTGGCGAATGCTGTTCGAGGCCGGTCGCGGGTATATTCGACTTATGACGATTGCTCCGGAACTCACCGGTGCGGACGAAGTGATGCGCGTGGCTGCGCGCGGCGGTGTCGTTCTGTCGATCGGGCATTCGGCGGCCGGATATGACGAAGTGCTGACCGCCATCGATAATGGAGCGGCCCACGTCACGCACATGTTTAACGCGATGAAGCCGTTTCATCATCGAGTTCCCGGTGTCGTCGTGGCGGCCATGCTGCAAAACGAGCTCAAAGTTGAGTTGATCGCCGACGGGATTCATGTTCATCCGGCTGTCATGAAGCTTATATTCAATGTGAAAGGGGATGGTGGCATCGTCCTGATCACCGATGCGATCAGGGCGTCCGGGATGCCTGACGGGGAATACAGCTTCATGGATCAGAGAATTTGCGTCAGGAACAAGAGGGCCTATCTCCCGGATGGTACACTGGCCGGCAGCACGCTCACGATGAACCAGGCTGTCAAGACGATGGTTCAACAAGTCGATGTTCCGCTCACTCATGCCGTTCGTATGGCCTCGCTGAATGGTGCAAAGGTGTTGGGGCGAGAGCACCAGAAGGGGATCCTCGCCGTCGGCAAAGATGCCGATCTCGTCGTCATGAATAAAGACTTTGAGGTCCTCATGACGATCTATGAGGGTTCGATAAAATATTCCAGGGACTCTCCCGGTGGATAGCGGAAAGTCCATTGATGCTGTTCTACGTCCCTCCCCGTCGGTTCCTCAGACGGGTTTTTTGTTGTCCAAAAATAATGCTTGACATCCGAACCCTGGTACCTTATCTTTGTAGGTGAGTTTTTGACTTTGACTAACTAAAGTAAAGCAATCCGACCGATCACCTAAACTATTAAGACGCCGTGCTTGACGACATCGATGTGAAAATACTTGAGATTATCCAAAAACATGGCCGGACGCGCCGCAACGACCTCGCGGATCGAGTAGGGCTCTCGTTGCCGGCAGTCAGTGAGCGTCTTCGGAAGCTCGAAGAAGCGGATATCATCACCGGGTATCACGCAAAAGTGAACTACGGCAAACTGGGAAAGGACATCGCCGCCTTCGTTGTGGTAACCGTCGATTCCTCGAAACACTACACATCGTTCGTCGAGCATGTGCACACAACGGACGACATCCTGGAGTGCCATGCGATTACCGGTGAGGGAACACACCTGCTGAAAATGCGCACGGAAAACACGTCAAGTCTGGAGAAACTCCTGGCAAAGATTCAATCCTGGACGGGAGTCGTAAAAACGATGACGAGCGTCATTCTTTCGACACCGAAAGAGACGACAAACATCAAGATTCCAATTCACAAATAATCCAACAATCTCAAACGCGTAGGAGTACTATGGCCACAACGAAAGCGAGAGCGACCTCGGGCGTGGACAAGATCTTGAAGATGATCAAGGACCACGGTGTGAGGGTGGTTGACCTCAAGTTCACGGACCTGCTGGGGCAATGGCAGCATTTTTCCGTCACGACAACAGAGTTCTCAGGAGATATTTTTGAAGAAGGGATCGGCTTTGACGGGTCGAGCATCCGCGGGTTCCAGAAGATCCACGAGAGCGACATGCTGCTGTTCCCGGATCCCGTCACGGCCTTCATCGATCCATTCAACACCGTGCCGACTCTCAGCCTGATCTGTGACATTGCCGACCCCATTACCCATGAAAGCTATTCACGCGACCCTCGACACGTCGCGAAGAAAGCCGAATCCTACCTGAAGACCACCGGCCTCGCCGACACTGCGTTCTTCGGTCCGGAACCGGAGTTCTTCATTCTCGATAATGTGCGCTTCGATCAATCGCATCAGTTTGGTTATTACTACCTCGATTCAGAGGAGGGCTTTTGGAACAGCGGAGCGAACGGTGAGAAGAACCTCGGCCATAAGCCCCGCCTGAAGGAAGGGTATTTCCCGGCTGCTCCAATCGATAGCATGCAAGATCTTCGCACAGATATGGTGCTGACGTTGGAATCGGTTGGCATTGCCGTCGAAGTGCACCATCACGAGGTGGCGACAGCGGGTCAGACCGAGATTGATATGCGGCGCGATACGCTTACAAGGATGGCCGACAATTACCTTGTCTACAAATATATCACGAAGAATGTCGCCAAAAAGCATGGCAAGACGGTAACCTTCATGCCAAAGCCGATCTTCGGAGACAACGGCTCGGGCATGCACGTGCATCAGAGTTTGTGGAAGGGCGGCAAGGCGCTCTTTGCCGGAAACGGCTACGCCGGACTCAGTGAGATGGCAATGTACTATATCGGCGGATTACTCAAGCACGCTCCTGCTCTCTGCGCCTTCACAAATCCGACGACGAATTCGTACAAACGGCTCGTCCCCGGTTTCGAAGCTCCCGTGAATCTCGCCTATTCCCAGCGCAATCGGTCGGCATCCGTGCGGATTCCGATGTATTCCTCAAAT
>DMMN01000124.1:0-10332 GCA_003453835.1 Bacteroidota bacterium
AGGAGAGTTGCAGCTCTGCGGAAAATCCGATTGAACATCGGCTCAGTGAGTCTTCCTGTGAACGTGTTCTGCTGACTTGGGTGGTAAGTAGCAAGAAGAGTGATATCGTCACCGAGTCGGAGCTCCGCCCCGTGCTGAAAGATTGGTTTCTTCTTCAACGTGCTCCTGCCGATTTCCGCAAACGATTGAACTGCGGCGTCGAAGCCTACCTTGCCGAGGCCGATCACGACCTTTACCTGCTTCAACAACCGGAGCTCTTTGATCAGATAAGGACGACAGGTACGGATTTCCTCCGGCAGCAGCTTGTTCTTTGGAGGCGCGCATCGGCACGTGGCCGTGATATAGCAATCGGAAAGCTCGAGCCCGTCTTCGCGCGACGTGGAGGCAGCCTGGTTGGCGAAGCCGGCTTTGTACAATGCCCTGAACAGCCAATCGCCGCTGCTGTCGCCGGTGAACATCCTTCCCGTGCGATTGCCGCCGTGAGCGGCCGGTGCGAGGCCGACCAAGAGAAGGCGCCCCGTTGGATCACCGAACCCCGGAATCGGTTTCCCCCAATACTCCCAACCAAGGAATCGTTTTGTCTTTTCGCGCGCCACTTGTTCGCGCCATTTCACCAGGCGGGGGCAGCGCGTGCAGCGAACGATCGAATTCTGCAACGATTCCAGCTCGTTCATCCGTCATTCGATTCCGTTCAAGAACTCGATGAGGTGCGTGTTGAAATCGGCCGGGTTTTCGAGATTGCTCATATGCGCTGCCTTTGGAATGATGTGCAGCTTGGACCCTGCAATCTTCTCGTGCATCGCGTGCGAAGCCGAAGGGGGAGTGAGTTTATCGTGTTCTCCGACCAGGATCAATGTCGGTACGCTGATCGTCGAAAGAGATTCAGTCGTGTCGGTTCGGCACGCGAGGGCGATGGCGGTGCCGCAGATGCCCAAGGGTGAATTACCCTTGATCGTATCCTTAATCATCTCGATTGCCTGCGGATTTGATCGGAACGTCTCTTCGGCAAAGACGGCTTTCACGAATCCTTCTGCAAAGGCCGGGACACCGTCTGCCTTGATCGCTCTCACCGTTGCGGCACGTTTTGTTTTCCCCTCATTCCCATCGGCATCGCTTCGCGTGTCGCACAAGACGAATCCTTTTACACGATCAGGATGGCGCTCGAAAGTCCGGAGCGCGATGTATCCCCCCATCGAGAGTCCGCAAAGCACGGCCTGGGAGATGACCAGATGGTCAAGAAGCGCGATCAAATCGTCGACAAACAACTCGATCGTATACTGTCCGTCTCCGACATCGCTCATTCCGTGGCCACGGATGTCGTAGGTGATTGCCCGAACGCCGTTCGGGAGCGCCATCATCTGAGGTTCCCACATTCGATGGTCAAAGGGAAAGCCGTGGATGAACACGACGGGAGTTCCTTGCGGCAAGCCTCGCTCCGCGTACTCGGCGTGGAAATTATTGATACGGATCTTCATACTTCCTTCCCTTCAGTCGATGATCTGGTGTGAGAGATTGAACGATATCCGTCAGGATTGACTCGGCAGCGTGGGGTTTGGCAAGCTCTCTTGTTGCAGTACGGGCGCGCTCGAGGAGTTCCGGGGTCTCTAACATTCGCCGCAACTTGTACCCGAGGTTTGGCAGATCGAATGCACGAAAGCCTGCACCGTGTTCGACGATGATGTCGGCGTTCCGCGTTTCCTGTCCCGGGATCGGATCCACGATGATCATCGGCAGCCGTTTTGCCATCGCCTCCGCCGATGTCAAACCGCCGGACTTCGAGACAAGCACATCCGACGCATCCATCAGGTCATGAATATTGTCGACGAATCCGAACAGCTTCGGACGAATGTTCGTGGGGAATCGCCTCCCGCCAAGGTTCGATCGCAGCTTCTCGTTCTTTCCACAGACGATGATGAGATTGAACGAAGCTTGGGCAAATGAGCCGAGCGTGTCGACCACACTATCGAGAATCCTTTCGATTCTCCCGACTCCGAATCCGCCGGAGAGCAAGAGCACGGTGAAGTTGCGCGAAGGGATGACCATCCGACGTCGTGAGCGGAGTACAGATCTTCTCTTTCCAAACTCCGACATGATCGGGATTCCCGCCACGGTAATACGATCGCGTGGAATTCCCTTGGCGTGCAGTTGCCACGCGGACTCGTTATGGTGTACAAAGTATCGCCTCACACTTGGATCGACCCATAGTTGGTGCACATCGAAATCGGTAGTGACGGCAAAGAACGGGATGTCCATTCCGTCAGCACAGATTTTCTCGGAGATGGAGACATACGGGAGAAAGTGCGTACAGAGGACGGCTGCCGGTTTCAACGCGCGCAGGGTCTTCAGGTATCGACGGTAGTTGAAGTGATCGAAAAGGCTCAACACACCCTTCTTGTATGGTCTCCGTTCTGACTTCGAGTAGAAGTAACCCCATAGCTCGGGGATGCGATTGACCATCGCGAGATACGACTCAGCGTAGAGCTTCTTGAACGCCCTTGAGGTAAAATCGAGGCAATCGTAGTGTTCGGCTCGAATGGGAAGATCGGAGTGGGAGGCGGCTTGGAGAAGAGCGTCACCGGCGCGGATGTGTCCGGCGCCGCCGGAGGCGGAGAGGATAAGAAAGAACCGCTGTTGTTCGGCGTGGCGCAACGTAATCGGAGTGCTCAGTGCTTCATGAGAGGATTCGCGGAGGATGGATAGAATTTAGAGATGCTCTTCTCTGCATCGGCTAATACGCTTGGCGAGGCCTTTTCTTCAAACAGCGGAAAAAGCCCCCGATCTTCTTTTCGAATGTGCCCCTCTAACAATTTGCCGAACTCTCTCAGATGGGATTCCAGTGTCTCGGGGTCAGGACTACGGAACCGATGCACGTATTCCTCCATCAGTCGATGTTGGCTCAGCAGTTCATTGACGATGGTTCGGGCTTCCTCCACGTGCGCCGCAGCGAGCGGAAAGAGTGCCTCCTCTTCCGCCCGAAAGTGCTGACGCAGATGTTCTTCATAGAACTTGACGATGTAGTCGGCTTGCCAGAGTGGATCGTGAGACCAGAGTCGCTCCAGGGCCCGAGTCCCTTGTTGGAGACGCACCGCAAGGAGTAATCCATCGTAGTGGTCACGAGCGAGCGGGATGAGGCTATCGTGTCTCCTTGCCATTTGGATCGGCGCCTCTTGTTCCAAGGCTGTGAGTTGACGCCCGGCTACGAGCGCTTGTTGATGGCTATCCAATTACGTTCGCCGGCACCGAGGTAGATCTGCCGCGGGCGCGCGATCTTCTGCTCGGGATCAAGCAGATGCTCTTGCCAGTGCGAGAGCCACCCGGCAGTTCGTGGGATCGCGAAGAGAACCGGAAAGAAATCCATGGGGAATCCCATGGCCTCGTAGATCAAGCCGGAATAGAAATCGACGTTTGGATAAAGCTTCCTCTTCACAAAGTAGTCATCCTCGAGCGCTATGCGCTCGAGCTCGAGCGCGAGATCGAGCTTCGGATTTGTTCCCGTGACTTCAAACACTTCGTAGGCCAGCTGTTTGATCACCTTGGCGCGCGGGTCGTAGTTCTTGTAGATCCTGTGCCCGAAGCCCATGAGCTTGCGCTTGCCTTCTTTCACATCCTTGATGATCGCAGAGACGTTGTTCTTCGAGCCGATTTCATCGAGCATCCGCAAAACTGCTTCGTTGGCTCCGCCGTGCAGAGGTCCCCACAACGCCGCCGCCGCACCGGCGCAGGCAGAGTAGGGATCGATGTGGGAGCTACCGATGCTGCGCATGGTGTTTGTGCTGCAGTTTTGTTCGTGATCAGCATGGAGGATGAAGAGAACGGTCAGTGCATGTTCCAGCACGGGATGCGGCTTGTAGCTCTGTCCGATCTTGAACATCATGTTCAAGAAGTTGCCCGCGTAGGTCAGCTCATTGTCCGGATAGATGTATGGCATTCCCTTGGAGTGTCGATACGTGAAGGCTGCGATGGTGGGAACCTTGCCGATCAGCCGGTACATTTGCTTCCTGCGCACGTCGGGATTCATGATGTCCTTCGCTTCCGGGTAAAACGTTGACAGCGCCGAGATCGTGCTGATGAACATGCCCATCGGGTGAGCGTCGTATCGAAATCCTTCCATCAACTTCTTGATGTTCTCGTGCACGAAGGTGTGCATCTTGATGTTGTAGCGCCAGTCCTCGAGGTGTGGCCGATCGGGAAGCTCGCCGTGCAGAAGGAGATAGGCAACTTCGAGGAAGGACGTGCAGTGTTCGGCCAATTGCTCGATGGGGTAACCGCGGTATCGGAGAATTCCCTTGTCGCCATCAATGAATGTAATGTTGCTCTTCACCGAAGCTGTGTTCATGTACGCGGGATCGTACGCCATCATTCCAAAATCGTCCTCATGGACTTTGATTTGGCGAAGGTCCATTGCTTTGACTGTGTCGTGCTCGATTGGGATTTCGTACTTCTTTCCTGTTCGGTTGTCGGTGATCGTAAGTGTATCGGGCATATCGACTCCTTGTGTGGATGAAGCCTCTTGATGGGAATTGTGGGCGATAAGAAACAAAAAAAAGCTCTCAGGTTCCACCTAAATCGTTTCCAGGTCGGAACGCGTGCTGCCCGACGAACAATGAATAACACTTGGCCTTCATGATTCGATGAATCGACGGACGTCCGGACACCCCCACCGTAGAAATAGAGCTAGACCTTTCAGTTCTAGTGAGCGTCGAAGCTCGTCGCCCTTGATCGGGGGAGCCGTGCCGCAAGCTCGAACCGTCGGAAATACTCGTTGACTCGACAAATCGTCGTGGGAGGGGAGAGCTTTGGAGCCGCCATTCCTTAACGAGTCTAGTTGGGGAACCCGACCGCGTGGCGCGGAGGAGACGAGATCGGAACTGAGGTAGGACCCACCTCCTCGTGTGGTGGGTATTTCGAGAACTGGGGGGATTTGGTGAGAGTGGGTCTATCTTCTTGAAATTAAAGGGCTTATTCGCACTCAATAATTCTCAGGGATTGAGGAACAAACAAGAAGGTCGATGTGTTGGAAAACTCGAGCCCGCCTGCTTTCCTCCTTTGGCGGGTTTCATAACAACCTCCCTGGCCCCGGCGCTTACGGTGCGCGTCGGGGCCGTTTTTTATCTTCTCTCGCGGGTCTCCCCAATGAAGCCTTCAATCCCTGTCTTAAGTCATCAACTTCTCGTCCGCTGAGACTTCTGTGATCGCCGGGTTCGAGATCCCTCAAACTCACAGTCCCGATTTGCACTCGAACAATCCGGAGCGTGGGGTGACCCACCGCGGCGGTCATCTTCCGTATCTGTCTGTTCCGACCTTCCGTCAGGGTGATTTCCAGCCACGATGTGGGGACGCTTTTTCTGAAACGGATTGGGATGGGGCGGGGCGGCAGATCCGGTTCCGCAGCAAGGGCGGCTACTTGCGCAGGTCTGGTTCGTTTTCCTTTAATCAACACACCCGACCGCAGGCGGCCTAGCGCATCCTCAGACGGGATGCGTTCGATCTGGACCAGATACGTTCTCGGATGGGCAAATCGTGGCTCCGTCAGGCGGTGCCTGAGTTCGTTGTCGTTGGTGAGCAGGAGGAGCCCTTCACTCTCCGCATCGAGTCTACCGACCGGATAGACGTCACCGGGGAATGGGCCAAAATCCCCGAGCGTTCGAAAGCCTTCCATTGGGGAGAACTGCGAGAGGACGCCGAAGGGCTTGTTGAAGATGATGTAGTGGAATCGAGTAGTCGTCTGGAGTCTCATCGCCTGAAAAGAAAAATCCCTTGGTGACGCCAAGGGATTTTGTGCAGTTTCTGAGGGTTCGGTGACTATGTTGCGTCGGCGACTTCTTCGTCTAGTTCCTTCAGCTCATCTCCACCTTTGTCCTTCGTGGTATCGATGAACCTTAGTTCTTCCGCCTTCTTGCTGAATTTCACCTTCACCTTGCTCCCGGTCGCAAACGATCCTTTCAGGATTTCCTCGGCCAGTGGGTCCTCGACGTATTTCTGCAAGGCACGCCGGAGAGGGCGAGCTCCGAACGCAGGGTCGAATCCCTTGTCGGCCAGGAACTCCTTTGCGGCCTTCGTCAATTCGATGCCGATGCCCATCGACTCCATGCGTTTGAACAAATCTTTCGAGGCGATATCGATGATGGCAAGAATGCCTTCGCGCTCCAAGTTATGGAAGACGATCGTGTCATCCACGCGGTTGAGGAACTCCGGACTGAAGACCCGTTTGAGGGCGTCCTCGATGTGTCCCTTCATGGCCGTGTATTTGTCGTTATGCGTCTGCGTTCCGAAACCAAATCCGCCCGTCACTTTGATATCGCGGGAGCCGATGTTGGATGTCATGATGAGGATCGTGTTCTTGAAATCGACGCGCCTTCCCAGGCTGTCCGTCAGGATACCGTCGTCCAGCACCTGGAGTAAGATGTTGAAGACATCCGGATGAGCTTTTTCAATCTCGTCGAGCAGCACGACGGAATACGGCTTTCGGCGAACCTTCTCCGTTAGTTGTCCTCCCTCTTCGTATCCAACATATCCTGGAGGAGCTCCAACGAGCCGGGAAACGGAGAACTTCTCCATATACTCGCTCATGTCGATTCGGATGAGGGCATCGTCCGAGTCGAAGAGATAGCGAGCGAGCGCCTTTGCCATTTCGGTCTTGCCGACGCCCGTCGGCCCGAGGAAAATGAAGGAGCCGATCGGCCGCCTCGGGTCTTTCAAGCCTGCCCGAGTTCGGCGAATCGCGCGTGTAAGCTTGGAAATGGGCTCATCCTGTCCGACGATGACGCTCTTCAGACCTTGCTCCATCTTGAGGAGTTTCTCCGACTCGCTCTGCGCCACCTTCATCACCGGGATACCCGTCATCATCGACACAACTTCGGCACAATTCTCTTCGCTGACGTCATAGATGGTATCTTGGGCCTTCAATTCCCATTCCCGCTTTGCGATTTCCAGGTCGCTCAGGAGCTTCTTTTCAAGGTCCCGTAGCCGGGCGGCCTCTTCGAAGTTCTGGTTCTTGACGACCTGGTTTTTCGCCTGCTTGATCTTTTCAATCTCTTCTTCCAGTGTGAGGATTTCTTTCGGCACGACAATGTTCGCCAGATGCACACGCGAACCCGCCTCGTCCATCACATCAATTGCCTTGTCCGGCAAATACCGATCGGTGATGTACCGGTCGCTCAAGCGAACGGCGGCGTCTATGGCTTTGTCCATATAGTGGACGCCGTGGTGCTCTTCGTATTTGTGCTTAATGTTTTGAAGTATCTGGATCGTCTCATCGACGGTCGTGGGATCGACCATGATCTTCTGGAAGCGACGGTCAAGAGCCCCGTCTTTCTCGATGTACTGGCGATACTCGTCGAGCGTCGTCGCCCCGATACATTGGAGCTCACCACGAGCCAGTGCGGGCTTGAACATGTTTGAGGCGTCGAGTGAGCCGCTCGCCCCGCCTGCACCCACGATCGTGTGTAATTCGTCGATGAAGAGGATGACGTCTTTCGCCTTCTCGAGCTCGTTCATCACGGCCTTCATTCTCTCTTCAAACTGCCCACGATACTTTGTGCCAGCCACGAGTGCCGCGAGATCGAGCGTCACGACACGCTTGTCGTGCAAGACGCGAGAGACCTTTTTCTGCGTGATCCGAAGGGCCAGGCCTTCGGCAATCGCCGACTTTCCGACGCCTGGTTCCCCGATTAAGACAGGGTTGTTCTTCTTCCGGCGACTCAAAACCTGGGCTACCCGTTCGATCTCCTTCTCGCGTCCAACAATCGGGTCGAGTTTGTCTTCCATCGCAAGTTTTGTTAAATCACGTCCGAAATTATCAAGGACCGGAGTCTTGGATTTTTCTGTCTTCTTTTCCGCGGCGTGTGCCGCCGGAGGAGTGGAAGGTTTTCCTGAAATGATGTTGTCGAGCTCATTCCGCACGACGTCATAGTGCACGTTGAACTGGTGCAGAATTTGCGCTGCAATATTGTCGTCATCCCGCAGGAGCGAGAGGAGGAGATGCTCGGTCCCAATGACATCCGACTTGTAGAGTTTCGCCTCCAGATAGGTGATCTTAAGAACTTTTTCCGCCTGCTTTGTCAACGGGATGTTGCCGATTGTGAGGGTCCCGCCGGAGGTTCGAACGGTATCTTCTATGGCTTTCTTGAGCTTGTAGAGGTCCACACCGAGATTGCGCAAGATCTTGACGGCGATCCCTTCTCCCTCTCGGATAATGCCTAACAGGAGGTGCTCTGTTCCGATGTAGTCGTGACCCAGACGGAGGGCCTCTTCGCGACTCAATCGGATGACATCTTGAACCCTGTTTGAAAAATTACCTTCCATTGAACTCTCTCTTGATGTGGATCGTCGCGATTTCGACTATTGTAACATGAACGAGCGAGTCGAAGTTTCCGCCGTCAATATAACCAAATTTGAAAGTGCTGTCAAGGTGAACGATTTCGCGTTTGAATTCGTGTTTCCCTTCAATTGCGTCGTCCAAGCTCTTCAGCAAGGGACTGAACTTTTCTTTGACTTTCTTTCCAAAATAGATTAAATTCTTCGTCACCTAAAGAGGTTTTTCGTCACAACCCGGTACAGACTTGCCGCTGGAAAAGGCCTCAGGCCACGATAAGAAGTTACAGGAGAAGCTGATCGCTTCGGGAGCGATTCCCCGTCACATTGCCATCATCATGGATGGGAATGGTCGTTGGGCGCAGAAGCGCGGCTTGCCCAGGATCGCCGGACACCACGAGGGGGTCAACTCCGTGCGCGACATGGTGGAGGTGTGCGGCCAACTTGGGATCAAGTACCTGACCTTGTACGCCTTCTCAACCGAAAACTGGAAACGCCCCGAGGATGAAGTCTCATTCCTTATGAGGCTCCTGCTCAAGGCTTTGCGGGACGAGAAAGACAGACTTCACCAGAACGAAGTTCAACTGAAAGCCATCGGGGAGATCCACAAGCTTCCTCAGGATGTTCAAGACGAGCTGTTGGATGGAATCGAGATCATGAAACGCAATACCGGCCTGACCTTGATCCTCGCCCTCAGCTACAGTGGCCGGTGGGACATCACAAACGCCTTCAGGAAGATGTACGATGACATACGGGCGGGCGTTGTGAAGCAGGAGGACATCACCGAGAGCCTCATCGCGAATCATCTCTCGACCAAAGATTACCCAGATCCCGATCTGATGATTCGTACCAGTGGAGAGGTGAGACTCAGCAATTTTCTGCTTTGGCAGATCGCCTATAGTGAGCTTTATATCAGCGGCGAATTCTGGCCGGCATTCCGCCGGAAGGAACTCTATGAAGCGTTAGCAGAATTCCAGCGCCGCGAGAGACGCTTCGGCATGGTGAGTGCGCAACTGAAAAAGGATAGTGAAAGCCGTGTATTCCCGTTGAGTGGGATGGAAAGGTTCTTGAAAAGTGTTTCGAAGCTCTAGACTCGCCCTGCTTGGCTGCTGCCTGCTTTCCTGCTCCGCGTTACTCGCGCAGCAACGCCCGGAAGTCCACAAAATCCTGGGCATTTCGGTTGAAGGTCGGACTTCGGCCGATCCCGCCGCAGTCATCGCCAACACCGGGATGAAGGTCGGGGACGAGATCACGATCCCTGGCGATCAAACCCGCACCGCCATCGACCGTCTGTACGGCCTCCGACTGTTCGACGACATTCAAATCCTCATCGAAAACCGAACGCAGGACGGCATCTATCTGCTCATTCGCCTGACGGAAAATCCCCGCCTCGAGTCAATTGAAATCACGGGGAACGATGAGCTCAGCGAAGACGAAATCCTCAAGAAGATCAATCTCATCAAGGGGCAAATCGTAACGAAGCAGGACCTCTCGATGATTATCCGCAGTCTCAAGCTCAAGTACGATGAGGACGGCTATCTGAATGCGCAGGTAAACCCCCAGCTTGTGGCGGTCGACTCAACAAGCCGCAGGGTCGTTCTCAAGATCGCCGTCCAAGAAGGACCGAAAGTCAAGGTAGATAAGATCCGGTTCTTTGGAAATAAACTGTTCGCGGACGATGATCTGAAGGGCGAGATGAAAGAGACGGATGAGCGACGATGGTGGAAGTTTTGGTCGAGCAATAAATTCGAAAAGAAGAAATACGGCGAAGACAAACAGCTCATCCTGAATTTCTATCGGAAAAACGGCTTCCGGGATGCCGAGATTCTTGCCGATTCCTTGCGCTATGACGACGCCAAACGCTACCTCACGATCGATCTGTTTGTCTACGAAGGCACGCAATACCGGGTGAGGAACATCAACTGGGATGGAAACACTGTCTACCCCGCCGAGCTTCTCAATGCGCGTCTCGGATTCCAGAAGGGGGACATCTATGACAAGGAGAAATTCGAGAAGAAC
>DMMN01000124.1:10348-10502 GCA_003453835.1 Bacteroidota bacterium
TATGAGAAGGTCATCCGGCGAGAGCTCTTCACACGTCCGGGAGACTATTTCAGTCGTGGAGGCATCATCCGAAGTGCCCGGCAGCTCTCCCAATTGAACTACTTCAATCCGGAGAAAATCAAGCCGGACTATCGGATCGTTGACGACAAAACGG
>DMMN01000115.1 GCA_003453835.1 Bacteroidota bacterium
GGGAAGATATCGAATGCCAGGTCGACATGAAATGTGTGATGATGAGATGACATTCATGGCTATGGCCATACCGCTAAATCGCATTCAAAAAGCTGAGAAATTAAATCCGTCAGCCAGTACATTTCTCACGACTTGCTGCTGTGAGCTTCAATGCCCGGCGCGTGTTTAATCACCCATTACGCACCTCGAATCTTCGCGTCAACGTGTCGAAGCTCATGTTGACCATGACGGCGTTGTGCGGGATGAGGATGTACTTCCACGGCTTGCCCCTGTTTTGCGTCGTGAACGCCGTGGCGTTCCGGCAATACAAAAGGGCGGCTTGGGTCTTTTCCTGTACATCGGACGTCTCGATATCGGCTTCCTTCTTGGTTTCGATCAGGTAGATCGTATCAACCGTCTCGGCCACGAAGTCGGGGTGATACTGCCGGGAGTTATGCTTCCAGTAAATCCGGAACTGCGACGGAGCCGGTCTCAGCCATTTGACGACCTCCCGATCCTGTTCCATGATAATCGCAAAGTCCTTCTCCGTCTTCGAGTCGAATTTGTTCAGGGGGTGCCAGGTTTTCCTGAAGCCGCTGAAAACCTTGCCTGGGATGGCGGATGTCGGGATGATGGTTTCGGTGTAATGGTGGATGCTCTCCGTCTTATATTTAGATAGATTGTGCTCCTCGATCCTGGAGAACGGCTTCACCACCGGTTTCTCGAACGCCGGCGTTTCACAGTAGAAGTGTTCCATCATCTGGGAACGGATGTACCGGCCGATCTCCTGTTTGTGGTACTGGACCACGTTCATCAGCTTGTCGTCCGTTAGGTACGTCCTGAAATTCACCACCGCTTCTCCGGCAAGCTTGTAAAGCAATTCTGCCTGTTCGTCGTAGTTGATCTCGGAGTAGTTCATCAGCTCGTTGACGATGATGTTCTCCGGGGTATCCATGACGATCCTGCCTTTTCCGATGACGATGTCGATGCCGTTCTCCTGTTCCCGGAGCTTCCTGACCAGAATCTCCTCCGATACGGGCTGATAGTTGAGGTTTCCCGTATCGAGGTCGAAGTCATGAAAGCCCGATTTCACCTCCGCTTGCTGGAGAATCATGATCCGCGGGATCTCGATGATGTGGTCCGTGAACGTATCCACCATCGTTTCATAGACCCGTTCCGCTTCCCGCACCATCTCCTCCGCGAAAAGATGGGTTTGCGGGGCGGCTTCGATCCTCCGCCTGATCTTTTCCACGGCGATCCGTTTGATCTCCTCGTTCTTCAATTCGCCGATATTGGAGACCTCGGAACTCAATTCGGGCAGGGCGGCAATGATGACCCTTTGGACGTCCAGGCTGATCCGGGCCTGCTCTTTTTCTTTCGGATCGGCGATCTCTTCTATCCGTCGTTCTTTCTCTTCGATGATCTGCTCGATGCGGGAACCTACCGTGATCACCTCTTTCGGCCGGTTCAGTTCCTCCGCGTCGATGGTGATGATGTTTTCTTTGCGTATGATGGAATCGGGGCTGTTCGCCGCATCGACGATCTCCTGAAACTTGTCGTGGGCGACGATGGTGAGCTTGTCCACCTTGTCGTCGCCGGTTCTTTTCCCGTAGGGCAGCCGGAGTCCCCTGCCGATCGTCTGTACCCTCAACGTGACGGCTGCGGCCGTCCTCAGGGGGATGATGGTGTAGAGGTTCGTCACATCCCATCCCTCCTTGAGCATGTTCACGTGAATGACGATCTCCACCCTGTTCGACGGCTGTTCCAGGGAGACGAGCCTCTCGATGTTCTCGTCCTTCTCCCCGCCGGACTGGTTGGAATCGATCTCCATCACCTTGTCGGCGTAGTAGCCGTCGAAGAACCCCGGCGAGACGATCATCTCCTTGAGCTTGCGGGCGTGCTCCGTATTCTGGGAGACGACCAGGACAAACGGTTTCACCAGGTCCGCTTTCGTATCCCTCGCGTGGATATCCAGGGCAACCTTCGTGTCTTCATGGAGTCGGATACCGTCTTCCAGCTTGATCCTGTCCAGATCTTCCTGGCTGTAATGCGCCGGATCGAAGTCCCTTCGGGTCGCCACGGCGGGCTCCTTCACGAATCCATCCCGGATGGCCTTGGCGAGGGAGTATTCATGGACGACATTCTTGAATTTGACGGCGCCGCCGCTTCGTTCCACCTGCGGGGTCGCCGTAAGTTCCAGGCCGAGGATCGGGTTCAGCTCGTTGATGACCTCCATCCCCCGGTCCGCCCGATAATGGTGGGATTCATCCATCAGGACGACCAAATCGTCGAGCCGGGTGAGGTAATCGAAGTACGACACCCCGAGACATTCCGCCAGCCGCTTGATCTTCGGCGATCTGCCGCTGCGCGTCTCGGCGTTGATCTTGCCGATATTAAAGATGTTGATGTGGATCTCGTATTTGAACAGCTCCCCCTGGCGGGCCTCCTCGTAATTGTCGCCCGTGATGATAGGCGGCCTGCTGTGGACGAACTCGCCGATCCCCTGAAAGACGTACTTGGGGCTCGTGATGTTAGAAAAATCGTCGATGAGCTTATTGTAGATGGTGAGATTCGGGGCGAGCACGAAGAAGTTGCGGATGCTCTTCGCCAGATAGAGGTAGGCGATGAACGCCCCCATCAGTCGCGTCTTGCCGACCCCCGTGGCCAGGGCGAAGCAAAGGGAGGGGAAGTTCCTCTCGAAGTCCGTGCAGGTCGGGTAGCGGCCCTTGACCTTTTCCAGTTCGGCCGCCGGGTCCGTGTTCTTTTGCAGCACGAGGGCGTCGGCAAGAACGGCGAGGATTTCCAGGCTGTCCGCCTGCGGAGGCCGGAGGCTCAAACGGTTTCGAATGGAGGCGGCGATTCGGTTCATCTACTCGTTCTCCGGATCAAATAGTCCCCGCTGATTGGCCGGGGCAGGCTTCTTCGCCCTCACTCCTTTGCTTTCGGTTTCGGTGGGACTGTCCGCCTGTGTTTCCTGATCCGCCGGCCACGGCAGATTTTCGATATTCAGGCTGTAATCATCCTTGCCGAACTCGCACCGTCCGAGGAGCATGTTCGGGATCTTCCGGACGGTGATGTTTTCGTATCGGTTTTCGCATGCCTCCTGAAAGGATTTGCAGCAGATCAGTAGACTCTCGTCGGGCTGCATCTCCTCGTGGATGCCGTCGAGATACTCGATGGTGATGAAATGGGTCGTGGTGAAGATGAAGTCTTTTTCGGTGGACTTGCCCTGTTTCCAGTAAAGGGTCTCGTCGGGATTGTAGACAAACCCTTCGTGCTTCGCCATGGCGGAGGCCAGCATAGCGGCGTTGTATTCTTTNNTCCAGGAGCGACGGCGCCAGGCGGAAATAGCGGAAGCCCCCGCCGCCTTTCCAGTTCACGGCTTTCGTTATACCGCCCTGATCCGTCCCGTCGATCACCTTCTTCATGCGCGGTATGATGTGCGTATGGCAGTGCTCGCCTAGTTCCACCATAATCCAGCGGCGTCCCATCTTATGTGCCACGGCGCCCGTCGTGCCAGACCCGGCGAAGGAGTCAAGAACCAAGTCGCCAGGGTTCGACGCCCAACGGATGATTCGTTCAATCAGTTCTTCGTGCTTCTCATGCTCGAAATCAGTAATCTTGCCCGAAGTTCTAACATCCATCCAGACATCTGACAAAATTTTATAGTTCCTAGGCCCCACGTAATATTGCACAGTACTATCTGGTCCGAGTCGGATGAAATCTGCGTCGCCTCCTACTTCTTGCACCTTGAGGGCATAATATTCATCCAGAGTCATCTTGTTGGCATAATCTGAGAGATACTCCTCNNCCTCGTAATTGTGCTTCGCATTGCCTGCCCTCTTTTTGCTCCACCTCCATTGACCGGTTTCTGGAGTAATACCAAAACATTCATAACGCATGGTTGGTCTGTCTGTACCTCGCCAGAATGTATCCCACTTTCCTGGGTCAGCTTCGTCCTGAAGAGCTTGCAGCTTTTGTAGTCGTGTAGCCGAATTTCTCGCGTACACATAGATCGTGTCATGACCCGTCGAAAGTGCATCAATCGTTTCGAACTGCGATTGGACGTTTTTTGTACCTCGTCGCACAATTATCTCATTTTTGAAACAATTAGCGCCAAAGACTTCGTCCATGAGCACTTTCAGTCTTGCTCCCTCTCTATAGTCGATTTGCACAAAGATTAGCCCATCAGAAGTCAGCAACTGAGAGAGAACTTCAATCCTATCGCGCATCATAGTAAGCCAGATGGAGTGTTCTAAGCCGTCTTCATAATAACTAAATGCAGCTCCTGTGTTGAATGGCGGGTCAAGGTAGATACATTTGATTTTCCCGGCAAACTCCTGCTCCAACGCCTTCAAAGCCAGCAGATTGTCACCGTAAATTAGCCGGTTATCAAAGATGTCTTTGTCCGTTACGCGCTGCGCCGCATGATGGGACTTCTCCTGATCTTCCAGCAAAATCCGCGGCTCCAGCCTCGGCCGGTTCTCCTTCCCAATCCATGTAAGTTCAAGTTTGGCTTTTGAGTTTCTGTTGGTCATGCGTGATTTCCTACTTCATATTTGGAGCCCCGTACATCAAATGCCCAACGTGTACCTTCAAGAACATCGGTAACAAATTTGCTCATAACCGGATTTTCTAATGCGCCTGTTGTATAAGTAATTTTATTGCCATCAGCTCGATCTATGCTTGCATGTATGACCTGATCGGCATCACAAACAACGGCGAGATTCGGATTGTGTGTAACGATAAAGACTTGTCTTCTTTCTCGGGCTTCCTTAATACAGTCAACCAATATCTTGGCGATAGTATGGTTGTCAAGATTGCCTTCGGGTTGGTCAATTATTAGTGGCATGTCACCTTTGTCAACAAGCAAGTAAAAGACGAGAAGCAATGTCCCGCGCTCACCGGGAGTGAGCATAGATATATCTTTCCCTTCCCAACGAAGTACATATTTGGGTCGGATATATTCCAAACCATATAAGAGGTTGAACACTTCCTCTGGTTTTTTCCCCTTTATTAGTTGATCTTTAACTTGTGTTGGAGGAGCCGGAGTTTCACGCTGATCCTTATGAAGGGCATCGTCCATGTTATCAAGAAAGGCTCGTACTGATTCTGGCTCCTCCCATCTTGTAATCTGAACGAAATCGTCTGCTTTTTTGCGCCCTTCTTCAACACCCATGAATGTACCTCGCCTATTCAGATGTAACAATTCCATTAGGCGATCGGTAAAGCTTTCATTTATCAATTCTGTACGGAATTCCATCTTCAGTTTGTTTTTGGCAAGTTCATGTAAATCAATGAAATCCTGAACTGGACCATAGAGAAAACGATACACCGCAGCTTGAGAAAGCTTTTCCTCATGAATCTGAAGAGCGAGAAGCGTCTGTTGAATTCTCAACTCTTTAATCTTTGAAGGAAGATTATGATCACGGGTCTCTAACATCGCTTGTAGGCCTTTCAATGACTCAGGGGCCNNCCATTCTGCCAATTCTTTGAGGTACGCTTGATAAGCACGATTCTGGGCATCAAGCTTCGACTGAAATTCAAGGATGTTTGACTCGACATCGGCAAGTTGCTTTCGCAGTCCCGGCGGATCAGTGAAGTCAAGGTCATTCTTTATGGTTGTGACATTGACAACTGCTTCATCTAGGATTTTCTCTGCTTCTTCACTCTTGATCGACAAAGCCACAAGATCTTCCGCCGCCAGACCAAGCTCTGCAGCATCTTCGCTCAGTGATAACTTGAATACCTCGAAGTCCTTCTGAA
>DMMN01000212.1 GCA_003453835.1 Bacteroidota bacterium
TGTTCTCCCTCCGGTAGAGTGAGTGGTGGCGGTTCTCTGTCGAGATGTGGTGCGAAACTCGTCCCAATATCATGAAGGAACGAACGAAAAGCAAGCAACCGACTCGTGATGACTGATGCTGTTGGCAATCTTGCATTTGCCTGAAGAGTTGTGTACTTTCATTCCGAAATTTTCCTCCGAGGACGCAATGAATGGATGGATCATCGCTCTCTTCACCCCCGCTTTCCTCTCCTTCTTTCCCTGTCTCAGTTGCGGAGTAGAGTTACGTTCATGCGTTCCGTCTAACCTTCGAAAGCCGCAGATTGCCCGTGCAGTCGTTGCGAACATTATCCGTGCGGCCGGAAAAGAGGTCTCCTTCTGGAACGACCAACATACGGAAGGCGGGAAGCGACACCATGCCGTCACTCCGCTCGATCGGCCCTCGGTAGCACGTGACCTCCTCAAAACCATCAGGACGCGATCATCGGTTGCGGCGACTCTGCAACAAGGGCAAGCCATCAAGTCGTGCGAATGAGACGCGTAACCGTCGTTTGCCCGTGCTGTCACACACCTTTCGCGATCACACCATTGTCACCGTGCGCCTTCTCTTCCCGCCCTCGGAGGAATCCACATGCCTGATCTCACTCCCCGGGACGACATACGAAAAAAGGTCAGCGAGATCCTCAAACGGGTCGACCAGCTAATCAAGTCGGGCGACATCGATCAGTCGATTCGTGAGATCATCAAAGCCAAGGAGATCGACCCGCGGAACGTCTACATTCATGCCTACGAAGAGCGGTTGACGTTCCTCAAGGAGGAACACGAAAAGAACATCGAAAAGGAACGCACACGCAAAGAGGCGGAGGAGGCGGCTCGCCATCGGGATGAAGAGGCGCGCCGGCGCTTAGATGAACAACGAAAAATGCAGGAAGACGAACGAAAGAAGAGAGAACAGGAAGATCGTCTCAAAGCCGAAGAGGAGAGACGGCGGAAGGCAGAGGAGGAACAGCGGCGCAAAGCAGAGGAGGAAAAAAGGAAGGAGCAGGAAGCGACGCAAAGGCTTGAGGAAGAGCTTCGCGCCGCCATGGAAGAGCTCCGTCGGCAGGAGGAGGAGCTCAAGCGGGAACAAGATCGAGAAGCGTCGCACGAGATGGCTCCGGCCTTCGAGAAGTACAAACAGGCTTTGAAAGAAGTCTGGGCCGACGGCGCGGCCATGGGCGATGAGCTGGTTCGACTCGGTCAGCTCCGATCCACTCTCGGCATTGGCGAGGAAGATCACGGGAGACTGGAAAAGGAGATCAAGCTGGAGGCGTACTACGCTGCAATCAAGCGTGCGTGGTCCTCGGGGTCCATTACGCCGCAGACGGCGTCGCAACTCGCCGATCTGCGAAAGAAATTCCAGATTTCATCCGAGGAGCATGACAAGATCGAAGCACAGCTCCTCTGGGAATTGCGGGCGGGACAAGAACGGGCCAACGTCCTCGTCATTGACGACGACACGAAACTCCTGAGCGTGATCGCCGAGACGATCCAGGAAGCCGGGTTCAACGTGAAAGCTTTCCCGAGTTCGGACGATGCATACAACTATCTCAAAACAGAAACACCGGATCTCATTCTCTCCGACATTAACCTCGAAACCTCAACGATGGGTGGATTTACCTTCTATGAGAAGGTGCGGGAACTCGATCATTTGCAGGACGTGCCATTTATTTTTCTCAGTGGGTTGACAGATGAGGTTCTCATTCGGACCGGCAAGGAGCTTGGTGTGGACGACTACCTCACCAAGCCGTTCTCCGACGAGACATTGATCGCCACGATCAAGGGAAAGCTGAAGCGCTACAGGCAGCTGAAAGAGCGGTTGAAGAAGAAAGAGGGTCAGTAACTCGAGAGACTTTTTCTTAGCACCATCCTTCTGTAAAGAATCCCACCAACCAGAACTCCGTTCATCACCGCCAGATTGATGTAGAGATAGAGCTCGAGCCGATTGAACACCGAACAGAGCATAAGTATGAACAACTCCGTGCCAAACCCGAGGAGTCCGGATATTCTTAGTCCTGTCGAATCCGCGAACCAATTCTTACGCGACTCGTCGTCTGTCAATCCTTCCCGGCACCATTCATCGATACGAAGGATGAGTTCATCCTGCCAGCCATAGATGAGTTGGAACACTCTCTGCAGCGCCAGCTCCGACGCCCTCCCCTTTCGGTCCTCCTCCGTGATTTCCTCGGTCACTCGATTCACGCCGTATTTCATTTCCAGGTGAAGGAACGATGTATGATAGTAGACGTGGTACGAGACGCGCAGAGAGATACCGATCAGTCCGGCAAGGGCGAGCGCCAGCATCGCCGGCTGGTCGCTCGCGCGATACAGCGCCCAGCCGATCGCACCGAAGAGCGCGACATCGACGATGAAATCGCCGATTGAATCGAGGAAGCGGCCGGTTCGGCTGTATTGGCCTCTTGCACGAGCGAGCTGCCCGTCCGCCGAATCGAGCACATCTTTCAGTGTCACGAGCATTCCGGCTATCATCGTCGTGTGAGCCTCACCGCGGAAATAGAAGATCGACGCGATGAGACCGGCAAGCGTCGACGCGATCGTGACCTGATTGGGCGTGAGGGGCGTGCGGTAAAGAGCCCAGACGACAACTCCGGCGATCGGTCGGAGGAGATACGTATTGATCAGCTCGTCAGAGATGCCGGACTTAATCGAGTTCTTGTAGCTGTATGTCTCATCACGCCGAGAACGGCTTTCAGGATTCTCCGATTTCATCTGCATTCCCGATCCTCTTCCCATCGCTCTTCAAAGAGATAGTAACTTCGGCAAGATCACTTGTTCCGCGTACGCAAGATCTTCCGGCGTATCGATCTCCGTTGCGGGAAATCCGGTGACGTCAACAGCCCGCAGCTCTGCTCCTTCATCAATCATCGCCTGAAATGATGCTTCGTAGAACTCACTTCTTCCCGCTCCGGCCCTCACTCTCCGTTCGAGCACACGGAAGAGTCGCTCCGCCGTCCCGTAAGAAAAGATCTCGATGCCGATTGACTCACCATACGTGGCTGCCAGTGGTGTCTCCTTGCCGATCAAGACGATCCTCTTTTCCTCATCGACCATGACGCGAATCTCTTCATCATTGTGGTCCCCTTCGACTCGGACGGCGACGACATCGGGATGCGGTTGATGCACGAGGAACGGAAGGAGATCGGGCGAGAAGACAATGTCGCTATCGAGCAAGAGAAGCCGCTCCGGAGGGACATTACCCCCGGCCTCTGTAAGACAGAAATCCCGCGACGCAAGGAGTGAACAGGCATTGTTCGTCGATGCGAATTCCGGATTGTCGATGAATTGGACCTGTGTGTTGGGGAACTTCTCCCGAACGAGGTCGGCCTTGTAGCCGAGAACGATGCCGATACGATCTACGCCGGCCAGAAGCACATTCTCAATGATTCTCTGGAGGATCGGTCGGCCGCCTACGGAGAGAAGACACTTCGGCACTTCGCCGGTGAGAGATCTCATACGCGAAGAGATGCCGGCTGCGAGGATGACACACTTCACGCGGCTCCTCCCATCGAGTGTCCAAGCGAGAGAAAGTAGGAAAACGCGTTGAGGACGCGATGGTTTTGTTCCTCCGTGCCGAGCGTGATGCGGATGAAGCTATGGAACTCCGGCTCAGAAAAGAACTTGAGGGCGATTTGCTCGTCGTTGAGGTACTGTTGGAGTGGTGACTTGAGATGAGGGGGAATTTTGACGAGAACGAAATTCGCGTCGGACTTGTAGCATCGGAATCCCTTGCATGTGGCGAAGAACCGGTAGTACAATTCCCGATCCTGCTGGAGCTTTCGGCTGACATCGAGGTAGTATTCCCGTGAGTCGAGCGCCGCCAGCGCCAGCGATTCGGAGATCCGATTGTAGCCCAAGTACCGCGCGGCAAACTTCGTCAGCCGGCTCAGGCCGGTGCCGACGGCGGTAAAAGCTACACGGGCTCCCGCGAGCGCGTACAGCTTAGAAAATGTGCGCAGAACGGCCAGGTTCCGATAACGCCCGACAAGCCGGGCGACGCGTTCGTTCGACATGTCCGCGAAGCCCCAATATGCCTCATCCAGAACGACGATGCTTTCGCGAAACGCCTCCGTGAGCTTGCTGAGATCCTCGTCCGCAAATGAGTTGCCTGTGGGATTGTTCGGGGAAGCGATGAGCACGACCCGCGGGGATTCCTTCTGATAGAGCGAGATGATCTCATCAACGTCGTACCCGTACGCATCCCTTCCTTCCCGTATCGCGTACGTAACCGTTTCGCCGCCCACCTCCGAGGCAATTCGCTGATAGTACCACCAGGACTGCGCGGGACAAAGAGCTTTCTCCCCGGGACCGAGATAACAATGGACGGCCTGCTTTAGCATGTCCTCGCTTCCTTCGCTCAAAAGGATCTGCGGCTCGGGAATTCCGAACTCGGCCGCCAGACGCTCCGAGAGTTTGCTCTTGACTCCGCGACTATACTCGCGCGAGTACACGCTAAGCTCTTCTACGCCGACTTGCTTCAGCGCTTCGTAGCACTTCGGCGCAGGACCGTACAGGTTTTCATTTCGATCGAGGTAAAGCATTGAGCTCATCACGTTGTGATACTTCTGAGAAGGAATCGTGGCTTCGAGACCTCAGGAAAGACGGGCGTGGGTGGAGAACGGAAACCGGGCTCAGCTCTCTCTCCTCCGCCGGAAGCCACACTTGAGCTATTCAATGACCCACGGCTCCAACAGCTTTTCGTCGATGCCTTGAATGAATCTGGACGGCTTGGTCAAAATCATCCCGCTTTCCCGGTCGTAGATGTTGACCGGATAGGTGACAAAAAGATGTTCCTTTGCCCGCGTGCATGCAACATACATCAGCCGACGTTCTTCCTCGATCTCGGCATCGCTTGCCACCGACCGCATGGTTGGGAAGCGGCCTTCGAGCGCGTAGATGATGAACACCGAGTTCCACTCAAGCCCCTTGGCACTGTGGATTGTCGAAAGCGTCAGGAACTCATCTTCAGGGCCAGGCGACTCAACATCGACAATACTCTGGTTGGGGGGTTCCAGGGCGAGGTCAGTGAGCAATGCTCTCGTCTCTCGATAACGCTCCGTGATGTTTTGGAACATCTCCAGGTCTTTCTTCCGTTTCATGTGGTCGTCATAGCGGGCGCGCAGGATCGGTTCGTAGTATTGCAGAATCTGAAAGGTCTGTTCCGCCGGGGCCAGATTCGGTTTGGCGACGCGCTTGAGGACATCAAAGAGCGTCCGGAGATTGTCGGAGTAGTCGTTGAAGTGCATCCAGAATCTCGTTGTGGGAAGCGTCTCGCCATCAGCAACGGGCTCCGCGACTCTCCGTTTCAAAATGTCGTCAATCACTTTTTCAGCCGTGCGTGGGCCGACGCCTTCCACCAGAAGGAGGATCCGGTTCCAGGAAACGACATCGCGCGGATTCTCCAGCACCCGCAGGTACGCGACCACGTCCTTCACGTGCGCCGTTTCAATGAACTTGAATCCGCCGAACTTGACAAAAGGAAGGTTTGCCTTCGTCAGCTCGATCTCCAGGTCGAATGAAAGAAAGGACGAGCGGAACAGGACGGCGATTTCCCGGAGTGGTATTCCTTCTTCCCGGAGCTCCAGAATCTTCTGCACAACGAAACGAGATTGCATGTTCTCGTTCTCCGCGCAAACAAGCTGAGGGAGGTGCCCGCCAGGCTTATGTGTAAAGAGCTCTTTGTAGTACATTCGTCGTGTCGCGGAATGGAGAAATTCGATACCNNCAAAAAGCCACCGACAAATCTTCGCGAATCCCCGCGAAAGGTCTTTTGGTCTCCAACATGATTCGCGAAGATTCGCGTTTGACTGGTGGTCACCTCTGAGGCTCGGCACTCAAGAGCACACTACTTCTGAACCGAGCCTCGTTTCAAAATCTCATTGGCCAGATTGAGGATGGGCTGCGTGCTTCTGAAGTTCTCTTCCAGCTTCACGATCTTGCATTCCGGAAATTCCTCCGGAAACGTCGCGATGTTTTCGATCGTTGAGCCGCGGAACGAATAGATGCACTGTGCGTCATCCCCAACCACCATGACGTTCTGATGTCTGAACGCCAGCAGCTTCACGATCTCCGCCTGCACTTTGTTCGTGTCCTGATACTCGTCCACCATGACGTATTTGAGCCGATCGGAAAGTACGGCCCTGACCGGCTCGCTTTCTTTCAGGAGCCGCGCGAGGTTCACGAGAAGGTCGTCGTAATCCATCAGATTGTGCCGGCGCTTGTATTGCTCGTACGAGTTGTGAAGCGTCTGGATCTCACCTTCGATTTCCAGATAGTGAGGATAATCCAGAGCGAGAAGCTCCTTCATCGGCGTCAGGGTATTCACCGAGCGGCTGTAGAGATCATACAGCGTTTCCTTGCGAGGAAAGCGTTTCTCCTTCGTATCGAACTTCATTCTCGTGCGGATCAGGTTGATGACGTCTTCTGCATCCGTCTGATCCAGGATGGTGAAGTTCGTCTCATAACCGAGCTGCGTCGCGTGCTTGCGCAGGATGTTGTTAGCGAACGAATGAAACGTGCCGCCCGCAATCTGCTCGCACCGGCCGTCCAGGAGCATGGAGGCGCGACGCATCATTTCAAACGCCGCTTTGCGCGTAAACGTGAGGAGAAGGATGGATCCCGGCTTCACGCCCAATTCGATCAGATACGCGACGCGATAGACGATGGTCCGGGTCTTCCCCGTCCCGGCGCCCGCGATTATCAAGTGCGGCCCGTTCACCGACGTCACCGCCTCGTACTGCGCCGCATTCAGGTCGTGCTTGTAGTTGATCCTAAGATGCTGTGGTTGAACGAGGTGAAGATGATCGGTCGGGAGTTGCTTGAGAGTGAATTTCTTCATTCGGCTCGGTTCTGCAGAATGATCGCAATCAGTCGAGCGGAGTTGGAGCACGGAGGGATCGAAAGAATTCTCCCAATTCCAATTTCACTACGAAGATCCATGCTAAATCCACGCAGGATTGTCGATGGTTCTCTCACTCCTCACATTGCCTGTGTTGAGCGTTGATTTCGGTTCGAGCAGCATCAGGTGGACTTCCTCCTCTGCAACGGGCAGGTGCTCAACTCCTTTTGGAATGATGACGAACTCACCTTCCTCGATCCAGAGTTCCTGATACTGCAATTTCATCAGAAGCCTCCCCTTCAGGACGAGGAAGAGTTCATCTTCGTTTGCATGGTGGTGCCAGTGGAATTCGCCCTTCACTTTCACAAGCTTGACGTACGAGTCGTTCAGCTCGCCGACAATCTTCGGGCTCCACCGGTCATCGAACAGACTTAGTTTTTCTTTAAGGTTGACTTTGGAAATCACCGTTCTCTCCTTCCCAACAGATGGTCAGAATCCGCTTGCCTCTCATACGTCAGCATCAGACCGGCGCCATTCATTTATCTCCCCATTCGCCGGTTCACCGATTCCTCCCATCTCCGTTTCTTCCTTTCTCCCATTCTCCTTTTCTTCACTCCCCCTCCCCCTCACTCCCTCTTCACTCCTTCATAAGTCCTCGCCACATTACCAATCGGCCCCGAAAGCGCCTGTCGAAATCCCTGGAACTCCTTCTCGTACGTTGGGGCAAGTTCTTCGATGACGATACGCGTTGCTTCATCAAGCGTTGCTCCCTTTTCGGCCTGAGCCTTTACCGCGCCGACGAGGTCGCGGAGATAGCGCACGCAGAGATTCAGGCGATCCTTCCCTTTTTGCACTTCACCGTGGCCCGGAATGACGGAGTCAAATTCCAGCTTTCCGACTGCTTCAAGAGTTGACGCCCACGCAGTCGCAACGGCGTCGCGCATGAACGGCACTCCCCCCGTGAGCATATCCCCCGTGATCAAAACCTTCTCCTTCGGGAGATAGACGAAGACGTCGCCACGCGTATGCCCTTCACCAAAGTACAGGATCTGCACCTCTCGACCACCGGCCCAGAGGACGATACTTTTGTCGAACGTCAGAGTAGGGATTGTGATTTCGAGGGTTTTCAATTCCTCCAGGTATGCATCCTGATTCGCGATCTGTTGCTTCAGTTGCATTTTCATGCTGTCGGTCAACGTGGTGCCGTCGGCTCGTTTCCCGCTTTCAAGTTGGGTTCTCAACTGAGTGAGACGGTTCGGCAAGTCCTTGAGATTCTGCGTGATACTCGGAATAGCCCTGCCGATGATATCATCACGAGTCTTGTCATGCGAAATGAACTCCGTGTATGAGGGAAATACGCTTGCGTACGCTTTGTTCCCCTGCGTATGATCGTTGTGCCAATGCGTGTTGACGACGTACCGCACCGGTTTATCGGTGAGCTTCTTGATTTCCCGAATCAAGTCCTTTGCCCAAGACGGACGCAGGTGCGTATCGACCACGATGACGCCGTCATTCGTTACGATGAACGCGCCATTGCAGAGCACGCCCGGCTTCGCAATCGCCGCGTAGACGCCGTCGGCCACTTTGACAATATTGAAAAACTCCGACGCCTGCGCGCCTGCACCGGCAATCGTAAACAGGAGAAACAAGACCGACGATCGAAGCTGCTTCATAGGTCCCTCCACGTCATTTTGGTAATTGAAACGATGAATGATTTAACTTTCCAGTCGACTCACGAATGACATCTTTGCTTCCGACTCTTCATTCTTCTGGTCGGGAAGATACACCAAAAAAGGAAGAAAGTGAAACCGCCACATCTTGAGTTTCCATCAATAAAGCCGTAGTATGGGCCGTGGAGAAATGATCCAACGTCTTGCACACTCCTCCGATCACAATATTCATCGTCTCATGCCGGTAACCACCCCATCCGCGGATATCCGCTTCCTCCCATGAACATACTCGTCCTTAACTGTGGTAGCTCATCACTCAAGTTCCAGATCGTTGAGACGGATCTCGACCTCATCGACAAAAACGCCGATGTTCAGAAAGCGAAAGGCCTGATCGAGCGGATCGGAAGCCAGTCACTCGTCGCCCTTCAGGCGGCCGGCAAGCCTCCGGTAAAACAAGCGACTCCTCTGCGCGATCATCGCGCGGCGCTCGATTATGTCGTTCGATGGATGATCTCAACGGAAGCCGGAATCCCGGGTATTCAATCGCTTGCGGATGTTCACG
Source organism: Bacteroidota bacterium (assembly GCA_003453835.1). Classification (GTDB taxonomy): domain Bacteria; phylum Bacteroidota; class Ignavibacteria; order UBA10030; family UBA10030; genus UBA10030. The sequence continues at coordinate 9,107 of DMMN01000212.1, forward strand.
CGGTAGGGCATCGCGTGGTGCACGGGGCCGAGAAGTTTACGAAGTCCGTCCTCATCGACGACGACGTCATCAAAGGGATCGAAGACTGCATCGACCTCGCCCCCCTCCACAATCCGGCCAATCTCAAAGGCATTTACGCTGCCCGCACGTTGCTCGGACCCGGCGTCCCGCAAGTTGCGATCTTCGATACATCATTCCACTCGACCATGCCGGAGACGTCCTACCTCTATGCGATACCATATCAACTCTATCGCAGGCATAAGATTCGCCGGTACGGATTTCATGGAACTTCTCATCGGTATGTTGCCTATCGATTTCGACAACTTGCCGGACGGGAGCGTGAGGAGACAAACATCATCACGCTTCATCTCGGCAACGGTTGTTCCGCGTGCGCCATCAAAGCAGGAGCATCATTCGATACCTCAATGGGCTTTACCCCGTTGGAGGGTCTCGTCATGGGAACACGAGGAGGGGACCTCGATCCGTCCATCTTGGAGTTCCTCGCTCATAAAGAGGGAATGTCGATGAGCGAGATCGACGGATTGCTGAATAAACAGTCGGGCCTTCTTGGTCTCTCCGGCCTCACCAACGACATGCGCGAGTTGCTCGATGAAGAGCGAGAGCATCAGGACAGACGCTCGAAGCTTGCCGTCGATGTGTTCTGTCAGCGGGTTCGAAAGTACATCGGAGCGTATCTTGCCGAGCTCGGATATGTCGAAGCGATCGTATTCACTGGCGGCATCGGTGAAAACTCAGCCGTGATCCGTGAGCGCATTTGCGCCGGCCTGGAATTTCTCGGCATCGAAATCGACACACCGGTCAATGCACACATGGTTGGCGGAAGAGAAGGGGAAATCAGCAAAGCCGGATGCAAGCTGAAGGTCTTCGTGATCCCGACAAACGAAGAGTTGTTGATTGCCCGCGATACGGTGCGGTGTGTGAAGAACGCGCCGAGGAGATGGTAGGGAAAGCGTCAGCGCAACGGAGCATCGGGGCATGGGCGCGTGGGGAAAAAAGCGAAAAACATAAACGCGGTCCAAGTGAATTGTGAACTCGAGCTAAACCGCAAATCGAAAGAA
>DMMN01000026.1 GCA_003453835.1 Bacteroidota bacterium
GAGCACGAGTGTGATTCCGGAGTCACAGAGGGTCTTTGTCACGCTGAAATCGGAAGGATATCATATCTATGGCTACTTTGTTCGATCCAGGAATATCGACAACGACGTCACGATCGTCTACTTTCACGGGAATAAGCATCACCTTCAGTACTACTGGGACCGCGTTGAGCTCCTTTACAGGATGGGATTCAATGTCTTCGTATTCGATTATCGCGGATTTGGAATGAGCGAGGGCGAGCCATCCGAAGAAGGCCTCTATGCAGACGGTCTCGCGGCCCTCAATTATGTCCTTCAGCGGCCGGAAGTGCTCACATCCGGCGTTGTCTTCTACGGATTCTCCCTTGGCAATGCGGTGTCATTTGAGCTTGCTGCAAGGTTTTTCGATCCAATGGCCGTCGTTGCCGAAGCGCCATTTGCTTCTGCCAAAACACTGGTGCAGAGCGGAACGCTGGTGGACATCCCAAGCTCGTACGTCATGAAGGGTGAGTACAACAATGCCGAAAAAGCGAAGCTCATTCGCTCGCCCCTCCTTCTCTTGCACGGCACGGAGGACAAGTTCATCGACATAGAGAAGAACTCTCAAGTCATCTTTGCCAACGCCAATGAACCGAAGCGATTTGTCCGAATCCCCGGAGCTGATCACTCCGAGATTCCGGCCAAGATGGGAGAGCAAGCCTATATCGACCTTATCCAAACGTTTATCAACGGTACACGTTGAGAAGTCCCCCGTCGCTGCGACCACTTCTTGATTGTTGAGCGGATATTATCCATATTCGTCGCACCGTTCCAGCCACCCACTATTCCATCCGCGTTAACGAACACAACTACCTCACACAACTGTAAGGAACGACTCATGAGATCCTTCTCCACCTTTTTCCTTTGTGCCATCATTTCCTGGACGGCGTTCTCCCAATCAGCCGGCTCCCCGTGGGAAGAAAAGTTCCGGGCGATTCCCGATGCCGGAAGACAGCGCGAGTACATGCAGCGCCTTTCCGCACGACCACACCACCTCGGCTCACCGTACGGCAAGGAGAATGCCGAGTGGATGATGAACAAATTCAGGGAGTGGGGACTCGATGCGAAGATCGAATCATTCGACGTCCTTTTCGCTACTCCAAAGGAGCGGCTCGTGGAGCTTGTAGAGCCGACGAGATTCAAGGCAAAGCTCCAGGAACCGACCGTTGCGGTAGATCCGACTTCAAACCAGCAGCGCGAGCAGCTCCCGACGTACAATGCTTACTCGATCGACGGAGACGTTACCGCTCCGCTCGTCTACGTGAACTATGGAATCCCGGAAGACTATGAACAGCTTGACCGGCTTGGCGTCTCGGTGAAAGGTTGCATCGTTATTGCACGATACGGTGCATCGTGGCGCGGCATCAAGCCGAAACTCGCTGCAGAGAAAGGAGCCGTCGGGTGCTTGATCTACTCGGACCCTCGAGAGGATGGCTTCTACCAAGGCGATGTCTTTCCTGGAGGGCCGTGGCGGCCTCGTGATGGCGTGCAGCGGGGAAGTGTTATGGACATGCCGTTGTATCCGGGCGATCCGCTCACGCCGGGAATCGGCGCCACCACGTCGGCAAAACGACTTGAACTTAACGAGGCGAAGACCCTCACGAAGATTCCGGTCCTCCCCATCTCCTACGCGGATGCCCTGCCATTGCTTGGTGCGCTGAGTGGTCGGGTCGCTCCGGAATCGTGGCGCGGAGCGCTCCCACTCACGTACAAGATCGGTCCGGGCCCGGCGCGGGTTCGCCTCAACGTCAAAGCGAACTGGGACGTCAAAAAAATCTACAACGTGATTGTCACGATTCGGGGTGCAGTGTACCCCGACGAATGGATTGTCCGTGGCAATCATCACGATGGATGGGTGAACGGTGCACAGGATCCGATTTCGGGTATGGTTGCCGAAATGGAAGAGTTACGAGGTCTCGCCGAGCTCTTGAAGCAGGGGTGGAAACCAAAACGAACCATCATCTATTGTGCTTGGGATGCCGAAGAACAAGGATTGCTCGGCTCAACAGAATGGGCTGAGGAACACGCCGACGAGCTGAAACAGAAGGCCGTGCTCTATATTAATACTGATTCGAATGGGAGAGGCTTCCTCGGCGTGTCCGGATCACACACGCTCGAGAGGTTTGTCAACGGAGTGGCAAAGGATATCGTGGACCCGGAGAAGAAGATCTCCGTGTGGGATCGAACCCGGCTCCTCAGGATCTCCAATGCACGGACACCGGAAGATCGAACCGAGGTTCGTACCCGGCCCGACTTGCGAATTGGCGCGCTTGGCTCCGGATCGGACTACACCGCATTCCTGGATCACCTCGGCATTGCATCGCTCAACATCGGTTTCGGAGGCGAGGATGGCGGCGGGATTTATCATTCTATTTATGATGATTTCTATTGGTTCACGAACTTCGCCGACACGGACTTCTCCTACGGTCGCGCGCTCGCGCAGACTTGCGGATCAGCTGTTCTCCGGCTTGCCGATGCGGATCTTCTTCCCTTCGCATTTACGAACTTTGCAGATACCATGCGGCGGTACATTGAAGAATTGAAGCGGCTGCTCAGGAACATGCAGGACCAGACGAAAGAGAAGAACAGACAGATCGCCGAAGGAGTCTTCAGTGCCGTCGATGATCCCAAAGAGCCTACGGTTCTCCCGACCGTTGAGGAGATTCCGCCTCACTTGAACTTCTCACCGCTCGAGAATGCCGCAGAGGCTTTAACGCAAAGTGCGGAACGATATGATCATGCCGTCAGGAAAGCTTCGCCGAACAGCAAAGCAGTAAAGTCGTTGAACGCTAAGCTGATCCGGAGCGAGCGGGTGCTTACAGATGCAAACGGACTCCCCGGCAGGCCTTGGTTCAAGCATATGATCTACGCCCCCGGTTTCTACACAGGCTATGGTGTGAAGACGATTCCGGGAGTGCGAGAAGCGATCGAGCAGAAGAAATGGAAAGAGGCGGAGACGGAAATCGTGCGCGCTGCAAAAGTGCTGAGCGATGAGTCAGCTCTCATCGAGTCTGCCGCAGTGGAACTTGAGAAAGAAATTCGATGACCGTGCTTCGAACAAGCTCGTGTAGATCTTTTGCCATATCTTGTCGGGAGTTTCGCTCCGCGAAGACTCACCGCCCGTTCATTTTCAAGGAGTCAGTACGATGATGACCAGGACCATTGTTCTCCTTTGCATACTTATGGCAGCCGCTCTTGCTCAGCCTCAAGGCAAAACGGTTGCTGATAATCAGATCACCGTCATTAAATGCGGTAAATTGATCGATGGGAAATCCGACACCCCCATCGAGAACGCTGTTATCCTTGTGGAAGGAAATAAGATCAAGCTCGTCGGGCACAACGTTTCGATCCCGAAAGGAGCGACCGTCATTGATCTCTCCTCCGCCACCGTCTTGCCCGGTCTCATTGATGCTCACACGCACGTCTTGCTCCAGGGCGACATTACCACGGACGACTATGACGCCCAACTCCTGAAGGAGTCGATCCCGTACCGCACGTTGCGGGCAACGGTCGCGTGCAAGATCGCTTTGATGAACGGGTTCACAACGCTCAGGGATCTGGAGACCGAAGGAGCAATGTATGCGGATGTCGACCTTAAGAAGGCCATCAACAACGGCGTCATCGACGGACCACGAATGTTCGTCGCCACCCGCGCGATCAACGCCACCGGTCGGTACGGACTGAGCAATAGCGCGTATGCGTGGGAGCTTCGGATGCCGAAGGGAGTTCAGGAAATCACGGGGGCAGATGAGGCCCGCCGTGCAGTTCGCGAACAGGTCTCCTACGGCGCCGATTGGATCAAAGTCTACGCCGACCAGAGCTATTATCGCTTGCCCGATGGATCGTTTCGCAGCATCCAGAACTTCACAACGGAAGAGATGAACGCCATCGGCGAGCAGACGAGAATGCTCCGGCGAAAGCTCTCGGCCCACGCCGTGACGAGAGACGGAATCATCTATGCCGTCAATGCCGGCGCACGAAGCGTCGAACATGGACAGGCGATGGACGATGAGTGCATCCAACTGGTCGCTCAGAAAGGCGTCTTCTGGTGTCCCACGATCTATGTGAACGTCTGGGTCGCTGAAGGACGTGCAAAGGAAGGCAATCCAATCTGGCCGCAGTTGTTGGAAAACATGCCGAAGGTCTTTGGGAAGGCTCTCAAAGCCGGCGTCAAGATCACGTTCGGCACGGATGCCGGCGGCTTCGATTGGAAGGAGAATCAGGCGAAAGAGTTCTCGTACATGGTAAAGTGGGGAATGACCCCGATGCAGGCGATTAAGTCTGCCACAACCGTTGCCGCCGACCTGCTTGAGATGAGCGGGAAGATCGGAGAGATTTCGCCCAGTGCTTTCGCAGACATCGTTGCCACACAAGAGGATCCTCTCAAAGACATTCGCGCACTGGAACGAATCGGCTTTGTGATGAAGAACGGAATCCTCTACAAAAACGAGATGACAGCCGGACGATGAGTACGGCAGCACGCAAAGGGGACGTGTCCACCGATTCTCGCCTTGGTACCTGAAGCCCAAGAGTTGTGCACAAAGAGCAAAGATACTTAACCACCGATGGCGACAAACTGAACACAGACACTACTTGGCTGCTTTGCCCACGAATCCGCGCGAATCTTCGCGAAGGTCACGCACAGCGTGAGATTGTCTTTTGTCGTATTCATATGATTCAAGAGCTCTCCCTTATCATGTTTCGTGAGGCATTCTTCAGCCGTAGCTGCACAGTTTGATTTGTTGCCCACTAGACACGCGAACTACACGAACAATAGAAATGATCTCTCTACATTTTCATGATGGATGGAATCGCTCCATGTTCTCTGTGTGTTTCGTGGGCCAATCGGCT
>DMMN01000172.1 GCA_003453835.1 Bacteroidota bacterium
ATCAGGAGATTGAGATTCTTGGGCTCAATCGTGAACTGTCTCAGCCCTTTGAATGCAGCCGCTGCCAGCTTCGTAACCATAGGATCATACCTGTCTTGCCAGTCGTATCACCGTGATGACCTAAGAACGCGTTCAGGCCACTTCCACCCTGCTCTGATCTCCGATCATGAATCGATGCACGCGCGGTTTGCCTCCCGCCTCCACGATCTCCACATCGTTCCCCAGGATGCTCCCTTCGATGCGGATATCGACACTGAGGATCTTACAATTGCGCAGGACGATGCTGTACTCAACTTCGCTATTGCGAACTTCCGTCCGATCACCGATGGACGTGAACGGACCGATGTAGCTGTTCTCGATGACGCACTCTTTGCCGATGATCGCCGGCCCACGAATCTTGCTGTTGATGATTCTCGCTCCTTTTTCGATCACCACCTTTCCGGCAATGTCCGACAACATGTCGACGTCGCCATCAACATGAGGAGTGATGTTGTCCAGCACCAGTCTGTTCGCTTCGAGGAGATCGACGGGCTTTCCCGTGTCTTTCCACCAACCCGTGATCTCGGCGTAGGAGACGAGGAAGCCCTTGTCGATCAGATACTGGTGGGCGTCCGAGATTTCCAGCTCGCCGCGCGCACTGGGCTTCAGGCTCCTCACCGCATCGAAGATGTGATGGTCGTAGACATAGATCCCTGCGACGGCGTACCGGCTCTTGGGAACCTTTGGTTTTTCCTCCACCCCGACAATCTTCCCGTCTCGAATTTCCGGCACACCGAACCGCTCCGGGTCCTTCACACGGGCGAGCGTGAGCAGACAATTGCACTTCGATCGTTGGAAGTCATCAACAAATCTCTTGAGACCTCCGACCACCATATTGTCACCCAGATAGAAAACGAAATCGTCGCGTTGGACAAACTGCTCGGCCAACTGAACCACCTGCGCGAGTCCGCCCGGCTTATCTTGGGGGATGTACGTAATCTTGATTCCCCACTTCGAGCCGTCGCCGACATAGTCCGGGACTTCAAGACTGTCAGCCGTGTGGACGATTCCAACCTCCCTGATACCGGCCTCTACCGCAGCCTCAATCGCGTAATAGAGAATCGGCTTGTTGGCGATCGGGATGAGGTGTTTATTCTGTGTGTGCGTGATCGGTCGAAGCCTCGTACCTCGTCCGCCGCTTGCGATGAGTGCTTTCAAGCTGACCTTCCTTATGATTACTGGGAGACCACGTGAATATCACCACCCGGTGCCTGAGAGCGGGGAGACGTCTGATTGGGACTCACCAGCGCCTCTCCCACTCTGGCAATTCCACACGATCTCTCAGCGTTCCCTGGTGAGCGCCAGACACCCTTGTGCCGGCGCACGATTGCCCTTAGCCACCCTCTCGCCTGGCTTCAGGCGGATCTTAACCGGGAGACCTTCACGTTCCGACGCTCTCGCTTCTCAAAGAGTGCGATCTCACCATCCCCATACTTTTCAACCAGATGTATCGCTTTCTCGAAGGAAGCCCCTACCTGCCCAGGCTTGTGCGCGTCGGAGCCAAGAGTGAGAGGGATCTTCAGTTCCTTCGCGATTTGAAGAACATGCTCGCCCGGATAGGTGTCCTGCTCAGGCTTCCGCAATCCTGAAGTGTTGATCTCGATGCAGAGGTCCGATCTTTTTACTGCCTTCATCGACTCCCTCATGGCCTCTTCAGTCCTGGTCCCCAAGCGAAGGCCGAACTTCTTGACGAGATCACAGTGAGCGACGATATCGAACATCCCGCTCATCGCCGAGGCTCTGATGCTTTCAAAATAGTCGATGGTGAGCGTCTCGATTTCCTCCGGATGATACTCACGACCGAAGAGCGATCTCTCACTTCCGTTCTTCCCGACGAAATGCACCGACCCGATCACGAAGTCAAAATCTCCCTCCCGTATGAATTTCGCGACCCACTCTTCCGTTCCGGGGAGGAACTCCGCCTCAATGCCGCGCCTCACAGCGATCCCGCCTTTGTATTTCTCCGCAACCTCGGAGACCGTCGGAGCATAAACTGAAGTGTACTCCTCGATCGTCGGTCGATGGCGAAGGTCAAAGTCGTGGGGCATCGGCATATGTTCCGAGCACCCAACTTCATCGAGACCTATGTCAAGAGCTCTTCGAACGTACTCTTCAACATCCCCCTCCGCGTGCTTGCAGAGCCGCGTATGCGTATGATAGTCTGCGATCATCCGCCCTTCGAGAGAATCTTCCTCAATACCGACGCCTGCCGAGATGAAATCTTGTTTGCCCGGCGAGTGATCTTCAGTGCGTAAAGGCCGATTGCGCGATAGAGCAGATCGAGGTCTTTCCGCCTGCGCACCTGCTCAAGGTGCAGCGCGACAATCTTGCTACTCCCGCGGGCAATGGGACCCGTCAGAGCTTCTCCGGGCGAACTCCGTACGGCACTCCGAACACTCATCTCAATCAACTTGCGAAAGTGTTGCAGACGCGGGCCCGCGATGAACTCCGCGGCCAAATCGTCCACGGCCCCCAGCAGCGCGACCGAGTAATTTGAAGCGAAAACACACGCAAGATGATACAAAACTTTTTCTTCTTTTGGAACTGGGAAGATCTTTCCGCCAAGCTCGCGCGCAAGCTTGGATCCGAACGGCTTCATCTCCCGCGATCCCTCGAACCCATAGCTGATCCCCTTCATCGCCGCGAGCTGTTGCTCAATTGATATGCCTCGTGGAAACGTCTGAACTGGATGGAGAGAGAATGTGCGCGCACCCATCCCTGCAAACGCTTGAAGCTCATCACTCGTGAGAGCCCCGGAAGTGTGAAACACACGAAGCCTGCGGAATTGGAGTGAGGCCGATCGACAAATCAGCTCGGAGAGGTCTCGAATTGCCTCGTCGGGCGTGGCGATCATGAGAAGTTCCGTTGCCGGCGCGAGATCGGAGATGAGCGTTGAGAACGTGGTGCATCTGACCCGCGCTGCACAACGGCGAGCATCCGGAAGGCTTCTACTGATGATCGATGAGATCTTGTGGCCGCGTCTGTGGAGCAACACCGCCAGAGTCGTGCCGACCTTACCGGCACCGACGAGACTAACGTTGAGGGGCTTCGTTCTGGTGGGCACTTAGTTCAGTTGCGTGAGGGCCGCAGAAAGGTATCCGACGACTGCGTCTTTTTCGCCGGTGATGTCGCCGGAATTACAGTAATGAAGAGGCTGGGCGTTATTCGCACCCAGCGCTTTCGACGCGTGCATCACCGCCACAACCGGACCGCCGCCGCATGCCTCTACCTGTTCCCGCTCGAGGAGTGTCATCAGTGCATCCTGATCGAAGGCCCGGATCTGCTCGACAACTTTGCGATCCAATCCTACCGCTTCATCGTACGGATGATAATGGGAGAGGTCACTGCTCGCAACAAGCAAGAGGTTTCGTTCGCGACCGACGCGGGCCAGCGCTTCGCCCAGGGCCAGACAGTACTCTCGACGCTGGTTCCCGATCACAACAGGCACAAAGGAAAATGCTCCAAGCGATTTCTGAAGGAACGGCAATTGGACTTCAATCGAATGCTCTCCGCGATGACCCAACTCGGAAAGCTTCAGGAACTTCGTTTGACCGATCAGCGCCTCCCGTATTTCATGGTGAATCGGAACCTCTCCAAGCGGTGTGAGAAAACCGTCGCCCGGATAGATCGAGATACCGCTGAAGTACTCGCGATGGCTCGGACCAACGACGACGACTGCATCATACTTCTTTCCCTTCAGCAGCCTATATCCGGACGCGGCCGTCGAACCGGAGTACACGTAGCCTGCATGCGGAGAGATGAGTCCTCTCAAAACGCCGTTCACCGTCTGTTCTTTCGCCTCGTTCAAGAGGTCGGAAACATTTCGGCTCAGCTTGATCGGATCGGCGTCATAGAATAATCCTGCAACCGCCGGATGACGAACCAGTCCCATAGGTTTGTCGAAGGCGGATTCCGCCTTCCCTCAAAACTCAATGATGCAATTCCTGGTACATCGATTCCGAGAAGACCTCGGTCGTGAAAACAAAGAGGCTCACGCTCGCCCACTTCCACGCGTCGGGGAGGAGACCGGCTTTGAGTGACGTGTGCGAAAGGAATTGCTCCCGAGTCCAGCCGTACTCCACCGCGACTTGCGGAAGAAGCAGGCCGCGCGCATACCCGGCATCGACCACAAGGCCATGCTTGCCGACCTCGATTTCGCTTACGTCTGAAATCCTCTTTAGGGGAGAGAGGACCGAGATTTCTATTTCTGTTCGTGGAAGTTCATCTTCGCTGAGAGGCGAGAAACGGGGATCTCCAAATGCTGCCTTCAGGGCAACTTCCTCGATTGCCTGCCAGAGCGGTAACCGGGGTTCAACGTACCCGATGCAACCTCTCAGCTCATCGTCGATTTTGAGCGTGACGAATGCTCCTCTCGGCTCTCTCAGCACACGGCCCTCAAGCGACAGTGATGGAGAAGGTTCTCCCTTCAACTCGGACTCGATCGATACACGGGCGAGCCTGAGCAATCCTTTCTTGTTCTCGTCGCTGAGATCCATTTCCACCTCTGTCGGAGTCAACCCGAAGTTAACGATGCTGCAGACAACTTTCAAGTCCACGTGCGATCTCTTATCAAATCCACGTTGTACACGAGTTTGCCCCTTCTGCGGGGAAAAGCGAGACATTTTGGTCGCGCTGATTGAAGTGGAGCGAGTCCGAAGAACGAGCGCCGCGAAGTCGAAGCGTGTTCATAGTGGCTGACAGAGTGCAGTCTTCGACTTCGTTCGCCCCGACAAGAATCGTCTGGGCTCACTACCCTCAGACTGACTCTTTGGAATAGGTGACCTCGACAAGTTGTTGCCTTGCTTATCGAAGGGTCATTTCTTACATTCGATTCAATTTCTGTCAAGGGAGCCTGCATGTCGTTAATGGTCAGCATTTCCGGTATCCGTGGGATTGTCGGATCCAGCCTCACTCCTGATGTAGTCGTGAAATACGCATCGGCGTATGCAGAATACTGCAACCGTGGAACGATTGTCATTGGTCGCGACGGGAGGATCACGGGAGGAAGCATTGCGCATATCGTCTCTTCGACGTTGTTGCAGATGGGCTGCAATGTGGTCGCGCTTGGAGTGTGTCCAACCCCGACGGTCCAACTAGCCGTGGAGGAAAAGCGTGCGGCGGGTGGAATCTCGATTACGGCGAGCCACAATCCAATCCAATGGAACGGCCTCAAGTTTCTGGCGCCAACGGGACTTTTTTTGGATGAGGAGGAGAACCGAAACTTCTGGACCATTGCCGACCTGCCACAAAGAACGTACTCAAGCTGGGAGAAGCAAGGGACTCACAAAGCAGATCAGGGCTTCATTGACAGCCACATTCGGAATGTGCTTGGTCTTCCCTACCTCGACGCAGACGAGATTCGCCGGCGGCGCTTGCGAGTCGTTGTCGATTGCGTCAACGCTGCCGGCGGCATGGTCGTGCCGAAGCTCCTACGCGAGCTCGGCTGCGAAGTGATCGAGATGAACTGTGATGTTTCAGGAGTGTTCGCTCACACACCTGAGCCGCTCCCGGAGAATCTCTCAGATCTTTGCCTTCGCGTCAAACAAGAGCGTGCCGATCTGGGGATTGCCGTGGACCCCGACGTGGATCGCCTTGTGCTCATCAACGAAAAGGGAGAACCCTTCGGCGAGGAGTACACGATTGCGAGTGTCTTGAAGTTCGTCCTGAAGAAAGAAAGCCACGGACACGATTCGTTCAAGTCCCACGTCGCAGCACACAAGGTTGTCGTTAATCTTTCCACGACCCGAGCTGCCGACGACATCGCACGGGAATTCGGGGCCGAGATGATCCGGACTCCCGTAGGCGAGATTAACGTCGCAAAGAAGATCAAAGAGGTCGGCGCAGTCGTGGGCGGCGAAGGGAGCGGCGGCGTGATCCTTCCGGCATCGCACATCGGTCGAGACGCACTCGTCGGAATCGGGCTGACGCTTCAGCACCTTGCGGAGTTCGGAGGGACGCTCTCTGAGCTCAAACAAACCCTCCCACAGTATGTGATCACAAAAGGACGAGTCGAGGTCGACCGGCTCAATCCCGACGAGATTCTCAAGCGTCTACAGGACAAGTTTTCCACAACGGGAACGATCAACACGCTTGACGGACTGAAGATCGATTTCCCCGACGCGTGGGTGCATCTGCGCAAGTCGAACACGGAGCCGATCATTCGCATCATTGCAGAGGCACTCGCCAAGGAGCAGGCCGATGAGCTCGTCGCCAAGTTCTCGAAGGAGATCACCGCTTAGCGTCGCTATGAGAGCGTGTCGCACGATAATTCTGATTGGGATTTTGGCAAGCTCACGCCTCCTGGGCACTCAGGATGTCCATGATCGCATTCAGATTACTTCGAGTACAGCAGAAGCGATTTCCCTCTTTGGCAAACCGCTTTTTCCTCCACCCCTCTCGCAACAAGTCCGGGCGCAATTGGAGGAGGAACTGGCAGTTGCCCGACAGAACTACGAAGATGATTCAAGCAACGTCGAAAACGTCATCTGGCTCGGACGTCGGAGTGCGTATCTCTGGAAATACCGGGATGCCATAGCGATCTTCTCGCGAGGCATCGAGATGCACCCGGAGGAGGCGAGACTCTATCGGCACCGGGGACATCGATTCATCACCATCCGAGAGTTTGATCAGGCGATCCAGGATCTCGAGAAAGCGTCGAGGCTGATGGAGGGAAAGGAAGATGCGATTGAGCCCGACGGGCAGCCGAATCGATTGAACATCCCGACCAGCACAGTGAAGTTCAACATCTGGTACCATCTCGGGCTTGCGTACTATCTCAACGGCAACTACGAGAGTGCCCTGAGAGCGTACTGGCAATGCCTCGCTTACTCCTGGACAAATGACGACAGGCTCTGCGCGACGAGCGACTGGCTTTACATGACTCTCCGGCGATTGGGACGGGAGGAAGAAGCGAGCAACATCCTGGAGCCGATTCACGGCAGTATGCACATCATCGAAAACGTTTCCTACCATCGCCGCCTGTTGATGTACAAGGGACAATTGCCGCCTGATTCCTTACTCCATCTTCGAAACGCGAGCGACACGGACATCGCGACCCAGGGGTACGGCGTGGCAAACTGGTTCCTCTACAACGGAAACATTGAGAAGGCCAAGAACTTGATGGAGAGAATCCACGCGGGGAGCGGTTGGAATGCCTTCGGGTACATCGCGGCGGAGGCCGACTTGAAGAGACTTCGATCTCAGACAGAGTCAGAGGATCCCTGACTTTGATTTCGTAACCACAGCATTCACTTGATTATCCTCCTATGACCCTCTGCAAAGTTACAGGAACAATCGTCTCGACCCAAAAAAACGAAAACCTCAAGGAGTACAAGATACTGATCGTTCAACCGGTTGATCTGGACGGAAAGCCGATCGGGCGTGATATGCTTGCCATCGATCAGGTGGATGCGGGAGTTGGAGACACCGTTCTTGTGATCCAGGAAGGGGCAGGAGCCCAGCAAGTTCTTGGGCGCAAGGACGTTCCTGTTCACACGGTTATCGTGGCCGTCGTAGACGGATTTTCGGTTGAATCCGATGTTTAGCCGGGCTCGCGTCCACCGACCCTTCGAAAGAGAATCCGTTGGTCCTGATTCCCGAGCGGACATCTTAGGGAGAGCCATCCATCCCATCGTCGTTGCACCATTTCAATGAGCCAAATGTTTGACGTACGCGATCTCCTCCGTCTCTCCTCCGTTCCCCGAATCGGGCCGCAGAAGATTCGAGCATTGGTCTCGCATTTCGGCGATCCGACGAACGTCTTGGAAGCGAGGCCAACCGATCTCATTCGAGTGCCCGGGATCGACAAGAAACTCGCTTCCAACATTGCACATCACAAAGATGGCGCGGCGTTCGCGGATGAACAGCTTCGAAGGCTCAACAAGTTCGGNNATTTCCATCTGGGAGAAAAGCTATCCTGAATTGCTGAAGAAGATCTACGACCCTCCCGCATTTCTCTTTGTCAGCGGCGCCATCGCCTCGGAAGATAAACATGCCATCGCCGTCGTGGGGACGAGACATCCCTCGCAATACGGTCAGACCGTGGCCGAAATGATGACGCGCGAGTTGGCGAAAATCGGGCTGACGATCGTGAGCGGGCTCGCTCGAGGGGTTGACACAATCGTCCATTCCGTGACGCTCAAGGCGGCGGGGCGAACGCTGGCGGTCATCGGCTCCGGCCTTGATGTCCCCTATCCGCCGGAAAACCGCAAGCTGCTGGAACGCATATCGGAAGGAGGTGCGGTGCTCTCAGAGTTTCCAATGGGCGCCAAGCCGGACGCGCCCAACTTTCCCCGAAGGAACCGGATCATCAGCGGGCTAACGCTTGGAACCGTTGTCATAGAATCAGCGGAGGACGGGGGAGCCATGATCACGGCAACGACGGCACTCGACCAGAACAGAGAGGTGTTTGCAGTTCCGGGGAACATCACGGAGAAGCGGAGTGCCGGACCCAACAAGCTGATTCGCGAGGGACGCGCAAAACTGGTGCAGACGGTTGACGACATCCTCGAAGAACTGCGTCCGCACCTACGCCCTCTCCTGAAGCGGGAACGTGAGCCCGAACCGATGATCGAGCTCACGTTGTTTGAACGAAAGATGCTTGACACGCTCCAATCCGACACCCTCCACATCGATCTCATCGCAGAGCGGGCAGAACTCTCCACTTCTGACGCGCTGGTGACACTCCTCTCGCTTGAATTCAAAGGTCTCGTCCGGCAACTTCCCGGGAAACTTTTTTCGAGGATTTAGTTACCCTCTCCGCGCGACCATGGGGGCGTAATGCCGTTCATCCTCGCGTAGGCGATGGACTGTCCCATATGCTCGTGCGCGTGAGAGAGGATCGTCAGATAGACGACCCGATTCGTTGTCTCCCGACCGAACATCTTGGTTTTCTTATTCAGATCTTCATCCGAGGCCTTCATCGCCGCGTTTCGAACATGGGCA
>DMMN01000102.1 GCA_003453835.1 Bacteroidota bacterium
GGAGACGATTCGGACCGGCCTCGCGGAGATCTTCGGCTGCGACCGCGAGGAGATCGCAATCACCCGTAATGCCTCTGAATCGCTCGAGATCCTCCTGATGGGGATGGACTTCAAATCGGGAGATGAGATCCTCACCACCACGCAGGATTATCCTCGCATGCTGACCACTCTTCGTCAGAGGGAGGCGCGTGAAGGACTCGTCCTAAAGACCATCAGGGTTCCGATAGCCCCGAAGCGTCTGGACGACATCGCAAAGGAATTCGAGAAAGCCATCACGCCGAAGACGCGCGTTATCCTCATGTCCCACGTCATCAATCTCACGGGTCAGATCACTCCCGTCAAGCAAGTCTGCGAGCTGGCAGAGTCAAAAGGGATTGAGGTGATCGTCGACGGCGCGCACTCCTTCGCCCACTTCGAGTTCAAACAGAGCGATCTTGGCTGCGACTACTACGGGACAAGCCTACACAAATGGCTGTTCGCGCCGAAGGGGACCGGACTTCTTTTCGTCAAGAAGGATAAGATCGAAAAGATATGGCCGCTCATGGCCGCGGAAAAGAAGCAGGCGAATGACATTCGGAAGTTCGAGGAGATCGGAACTCATCCCGCCGCACCAAGACTGGCAATCGGGGAGGCGATTCTCTTTCATAACGGCATCGGCGCGAAACGAAAAGAGGCGCGGCTGCGTTATCTTTCACGGTACTGGATGAACAAGGTCAAGGACCTGCCCAACGTTCGGTTCCACACCTCGTGGGAGCCGAACCAATCGTGTGGCATCGCCAATGTCGAGATCGAGGGGATCGACCCGGGCAAGCTCGGCAGCTATCTGATGGACAAGCACAAGATCTTCACGACGGCGATTCTTCATGACGAGTTCAAGGGGACGCGCATCACTCCCAGCGTCTACACGACGCTGAACGAGCTCGATCGATTCACTGAAGTAATGACGACGGTGGCGAAGAAAGGTCTACCAAGTTAGAGATTCACTGAAGGAGGAACTTCCTTGGCTCATAAGAACGGAGAAACAATCGGCATTTCGGTCTCACCGGAGCAAATCATTGAGGCCGTAAAAAAGATGGGGAAGCTTCAGCGAGATGCTTTCCTCGAGGACCTCATCGCTGCAGCAAATCCCAAGTATCTCGAAGGCATAAAGGAGGCGAGGGAAGATTACAGAAAGGGTCGAGTGTACAGTCACGAGCAGGTCTTCAAGCACCAATGAGCTACAATCTCGTCTACACAAGAAGAGCTTCGCGAGATATCGGGCAACTTGACAAAAGAACGAAAGAACGGGTCAGGATCGCCCTCGAGAGATTCAAAGACGCTCCCTTCAGATTTGCTGTCGAGCTGACACATCCGGAGCTTGGGACGTTTCGCTTCCGAGCAGGCGAGTAGAGGGTGATATTCGACACAGAGGACGACGACATGGTAATCCTACGAGTTGGCCATCGGCGAGAAATCTATCGCTGCTGACTACAACTGCTGATCCAAACCACACACAAACCTCAAGGAGGGCTTAGCATGAAAAAGTTCTTGTTTGTTGTCTCAGTCTTGACGTCCGCCGCGTTGATCTGCTCTGACAACGTATTCGCCCAGATACCGGCATCTCCTCTGGCGCCCTCTGTTCGGGTGCCCCGCGTGAGTCAAGGCGCGAAGGTGAGCCAGGTGATAGGTTTAAGCGAAGCAACGATCTATTATCATCGCCCGGGAGTCAAAGGACGAGAGATTTGGGGAAAGCTGCTGCCGTACGATCAGGTGTGGCGTGCAGGCGCGAACGAACCGACCTTGGTCTCATTCACCGACAACGTCACGATAGGTGGAAAGAGCCTCTCAGCAGGAACCTATCGCTTCCTCGTGATCCCAAGTCTTGGTGACTGGACGGTCATCTTCAACTCGGAGGTGAGGAACTGGGGCACGGTCTACGAAGAGAAGTATGACACGCTGAAGTTCAAAGTGAAACCTGAGGCAGGCCCGCACGAAGAATGGCTCTCCTTCAGCTTTGCGGACCTGACGCCAACGTCGGCCACGGTCGTGCTCGCCTGGGAGAAGATCAGGATTCCTTTCAAGATCGAATTCAACACGCTGGGCAAATTACAATCCTCCGTCGGCACCTGGCAGGTTCTGAACTCGGCTGCCCGTTTTGCCCTGGACAACAACGTCTACTTCAAGGAAGCGGTGGAATGGGCTGACCGCGCTCTTGCAATGAATAAGAACGCGAGTACGCTCCGAACGAAAGCTGAGCTCCTGGCGAAATCGGGGAACAAAGCAGAAGCCATCTCGGCGGGCGAAGAAAGTCTGAAGATGTTCAAGGCGATGGATCAGAGCAGGATGAGCGACTTCCAGAAGCAGCAGGTTGCGGATTTCGAAAAGATCGTGGCGGGGTGGAAAAAGTAGTCGCATTCACAGCAGGATCGCGAGAGGACCTGGCAGGCATCAAAAACCTGTCGGGTCTTTTTGTGGCGTGAAGGGTGCACTGTGGCGAGCTACGGAATGGGAATCGGTTTGCCGTGAGCGAGCTGTACTTGCCAAGACAATGACATTGCAGGCTTCCGAGACACTGCCCAGAGTCTGAGCAAGCTTCAAGAGTCCCAACCTGTTCTTGATAATCATTTGATCGGTTGTCATCTGACAGTACCCTTTCTGAAAATGATGTTGAATACAAGTTTCTGTCACATGATATCCTAACCACTACACTTTTTTTGAAACTGGGGCCAATACATCAAACAGTCCAAAATTCTGTAAAAAAGGAAGTTATGCAATCCTCACTTAATTGACTCTTGCCCTGTAATCCATTGGCTTGATATTCCTTTCTGCAACATAGAGCCAGTTCTCTGTTGTGTTTTCTTTCTCGCTTCCAGTATTCCAAATACCATAGACTAATGCCCTTGATTTTGGGAGATTATGCGATAAATCTGAATAATATTTGCTGTGTTCACTTGATGTAAATATCATGTGCTTTAATTCATGTGCAAGTATGATGTATGCCATTCTCGGGTTCATGTAAGTCGATGAGCCAGGTGGTCCACGGAGAGCTATTTTATATTTACTCAAATAACGTCCTTTTTCATCCGTGTTAGTATTCATATATCACTACTGTCCGGTTGTTTT
>DMMN01000329.1 GCA_003453835.1 Bacteroidota bacterium
TTGACATTCGCACCCTAAAGGACAAACAGGTTGCCCACTTCGCATTGGATTTCATTGCCCTAACGAAGAGCCCGAACTTTGCCGATGAGCAAGGATACGAGCCGGAAACACTGTCCGGAGACGGCACAAGAACTGGGGGAAAGCCTGGTACGACTGTGGGACTGACGCAGTTGAAAATCAGCCGTGCAATCGACGAGGAGGAGTTCAAGCGTGGCCTTGCGCGCAGGCTCCTCATCTTGGATAAGAACTTCACGGTCCATTTGAACGAAAAGGTAATCTCACGACAGGAGATCCCCTTTCAGTTTCGAGTCCCCAACAAGCCCGGGACATGGGAGACGACAGATCTCGGCAACGGCCAGCAGATTCAGTGGTGGGCGGGCTTTTGCAAGGAAACGATTCCCGATGAGGAACAACGCGGCTTCGTGGTTTACGTGCGCGGCAAGCTGGCGCAGACGCCTTGGTTTTTCGACCTGAGCGGCGGCGTTTGGGGCCAACACGGGATGCAGTATCTAACGGGTGAAGTAAAGGCGGATTTCCTCGACGAAAGCGTTGACCTCATCGCCACCGACAGAGGCACTATCCGGTGGGAAGACCCCACGGCCGTTCCTCTCAGGGATTGGGGGCGCAAAAAAATACGGGAGCTACTGGAATCGTGGACGGACAAGCGCCGTGAAGCAAAGGCCAAGAGCCCGAAGATCGTCCAGTATCTCGAGCTAGCGGAGAAGTTGCCCGAGAAGGAACGAAAAATATTCCAGGCGGTCGTTGACCGAATCTGTGCCATTCCTCAACTGGACAAGGACAAGGAAGGCAAGGACATCGCGGACGAACTGGTCGAGTTTGCCTACAACGCGCTGACGAACCGAAGTTTCCTCGACGCCATACGGCGATTGAACACCGCTTCCACTGACGACGTCGCTCAGTTCTCGGAGGTCCTATCCGAGTGGGACATCATCGAGGCAGTGAACACAGCACACCTCGTCAAGGGTCGCGTCGAGATCATCCGAAAGTTTGCGCAGATGATTAAGGACAAGGTCCCTGAAAAACCAAACATGCAGGACTACGTCAGGGACCATCCATGGTTGATTGACCCGAAGTGGACGATGCTCGTTCACGAGCAGTCCCTGGATGGGCTCATCCGAGACAAGTTCAAAATCCAGCCTTCAGGAAAGGGCGAGGGGGCTAGACGCCTTGACTTTTTCTGCCTCGGAGACCTCTATCAGACGGCTCACGTGGTCGAAGTGAAACGCCCTGGCGACCTCGTAGGACGGAAGGAATTCGATCAGCTGCGTGACTACGTGCTGTTTCTGCGGCGAAAACTGCAAGAGGAATCCACGGATCCCGCTCACAAAAGGTCCTTGGTGAAAGGTTTGCTGATCGCGGACCGGGTTCGTCAGGGAGACGAGGGACACGGCAAAGCTGGCCAGGATGCAGGAGTGTTCGACATTCGCACTTGGGGGAACCTGCTGACAACGACTGAAGCGATGCACAAAGAATTCCTGGATGTCGTGAAAATGCGCGCTCCTTCCGATGACCCGAGAATGAAAGGACTGTCCGCCGATGATGCCGCAACCGACTTACCTTCGACCAGTGACCGGAAGCGCAAGGCCAGCAAGAAAAAAGCGATGATGAAAAAGTGATGACAGCAAAACCCATAGCCATAGACCTGTTCGCCGGGTGCGGTGGTCTTACCAAAGGTCTCCGCGATGCGGGGTTCGATGTGGTAGCGGCAGTAGAGATCAACCCCATCTCTGCACGGACGTACAGATGGAATAACCGTGGCACCCGATTGATCGAAAAAGACATCCGTGAGGTGTCCGCCAAGGAGCTCCTACGGGTCGCCGGTAGCAAACACATCTCTCTCTTGGCCGGATGCGCCCCCTGCCAGGGGTTCTGTTCCCTGACATCCAAGTACAAGCGGGATGACCCACGCAACGGGCTTCTGCTCGTGATGGCCGAACTCATTGAGGAGATTCGGCCCGAGGCGATCATGATGGAGAACGTTCCCGGCCTCGTTGATCGGGGGAAGCCCATCTTCGAAGAGTTTCTGACAGTCCTGCGGCGGCTTGGATACCAAGACGAATGGCGCGTCGAGCAGATGGCGAATTTTGGGATTCCGCAATCCCGGCGACGCCTGGTTCTTCTGGCCGGGCGCGGCTTTAGCGTTGCCTTCCCCCAGCCGTCACACGCTCGATTACCGAAGCACGGTTCCGGCTTGGAGCCGTGGACAACGGNNCTTCAGCCGCAAACCAAAGAGCGCCTCAAAGCGGCGGAACCCGGACAGACATGGGTGAAGATTGACGAGTCGGTGCGACCCCAGTGCCATCGGAACGGATACGACGGCTTCACGAACGTGTACGGCAGGATGGCGTGGGACCAAGCGTCACCCACCATCACGGGCGGATGTACGACCCCGTGCAAGGGGAGATTTGGGCATCCGGATAAACGCCGATACACCATCTCCGTCCGCGAAGCGGCCCTTTTCCAGACGTTCCCCGAGAACTATCGCTTCGTCACCGACAAAATGGACGCTATGTGCGACCTGATCGGTAACGCAGTTCCGCCGTTGTACGCGAAGCTGGTAGCCAAGGAGGTTCTAGGAGCCACCAAGA
>DMMN01000287.1 GCA_003453835.1 Bacteroidota bacterium
CAGAGATCGGCAGCCGTTGACCTCGAGTTGTCAGCTCGCAGGTATCAGAACGGTTACAAGAAGTGCGGAGGCGTATCAAACGAGGTAGAGGACCTCTGAAGAAAAGCAGACCACACTTCCCAAGATCCTCCTCCCCTACCCTGCAATTGGCACCGTCAACCCTCCACCAACTCAAGTTCCATAAACCCCGTCCCCTCCACGGGATTGTTCCGATAGGGACGGATCACTTGAAAGCCCTACGATCTGTACAGTGCCTGCGCCTCTTTCATTGATGGAAGGGTGCCAAGTCGCATCCGCCGGTAGATGATGCCGCGCGATTCGTCGGGAATCGATTCCGCGAGCATTCGACCGATCTTCTGTCCGCGAAACTCTGCCAGCACGTAAAGCCGTTTCAACTCACAAACCTCGTCGTTGATTCTTCGGAGTGCAACGCAACCGGCCGGTCGGTCATCCATAAACGCTAGCAGCAACTAACCGGATGGCTGTGCGTCCTCTCCCGGAAGTTCGATGACTTCTTTGTCGAAATCCTGGAAACAAAGATCGACCCCTATCGACGCTTGATATTCTCTTCGCAAGATCCTCACCAAGTCGAGCTGCACGTTTGTGACCGTCTGCATGAACCGCATCGTGATGCCTTCTTATCTGTCCTGTGTCTTCACACGTTGAAAGGCGTACTCCGAGTAGTCAATGAAATTGTCCACTTTCAGGATCATCTCACTGATCCGGCCGGAGTGATCGAGCCTGAACGTCACGAACTCCGTGCCGGCCACAGGATCACGCCATTTCGAACGAAACGTGTCGTAATGCCAATGGTCCAGATCACCGACAAACGTCGGCGATGGGATGAGTCGAACGACGAGCCGACCATTCTCCTCCACCACCATCGCATCACCATACGTTGTGTTCCGGTACGTTCCCGTGTACTCCGGCAACGGATGCGTTGGGGAGGTTCCCTTCACGCGACTTTCCCGGAGTTGTTTCTCCTGATCTCGATCTCGGTCCTCCGCTTCCTTGCG
The DNA here is from genome assembly GCA_003453835.1 of Bacteroidota bacterium. GTDB lineage: Bacteria > Bacteroidota > Ignavibacteria > UBA10030 > UBA10030 > UBA10030. Next base: position 1,017 of record DMMN01000287.1, read on the forward strand.
AAGTTGAAGATAGTGTGCGCTCCAATCCTCTGTCGGGGCGTTCAGCATGCCGTCGAAGATCCGATACAACAGAGCTGTGTGGAGTGTCGTTGTGTGGAGGTTCGTCAGGATGACGACGCCAAGCTTTTCTTGCGGAAGCAACGCAACGATGGAAGACATCCCGTCTGTCTCGCCGTAGTGCCGGACGATCTTCCTCCCTCGAAATTCACTGATCGACCACCCGAGACCGTAAGCGGAGAAGTTCGGCTTGAGGAAGGCAGGGAGCGGCGGAGCCGGAGGAGTCACAGGAATAATCGTCTGGGGCGAAAACATCTCATGAGAGACCCCCGGGCTGAAGATCTTCCTGCCACGGTACGTGCCGCTTCCGAGGTGCAGGATCATCCATTGAGTAAGGTCGGCCACATTGGAGTTGATGGATGCGGCCGGTCCGCCGTTGTCGATGTTCCGCCACGCGATAGGCACGGTCTTGCCTTCGATCCTCATATGGGGAGTTGCCAGATCGGTCACTCCCTTGAGATCGTCGAACCTCGTGGTGCTGGAGCTCATGCCAAGCGGAACGAAAATCCGCTCTTTCACGAATTCGTCCCACGTCTTCCCCGTTACGACAGGAATGATCTGTCCGGCCGCGAGAAACATGATGTTCTGATAAGCGTACGTGCTTCGAAAGCTCGAGGCCGGCTTCACGAAGCGGATCCGGTTGAGAGTTTCCTCACGAGAGCGCGACGATCCCCACCAGATGAAATCGCCGCCATAAGCGGGAAGCCCGCTGCGATGGCAGAGAAGATCGCGCACGGCAATCTCCCGTGTGACGTACGGGTCGTACAACTGAAAGCCCTTGAGATAGTTCGCCACTGGGTCGTTCCACTTGATCTTTTCTTCCTCGACGAGCATCGCGATCGATGTCGCGGTGAACGCCTTCGAGCAGGACGCGATGCCGAAAACCGTTCTCTCATCAATCGCTTCAGAGGTGCCAATCTTTCGCACTCCGTAGCCCTTCGTGTGCAACGCTTCATCGCCTTTCACGATACCGATTGCGAGGCCGGGGCACTCCCAATTCTTCAAAGCCCTTGCGACGTACTCATCGAGGCCCGGCAACGGCGCTTGTCTGGCAGTCGCCGGGCTGAAGAAGATGACAACAAAGACCGGAAGGAGAGTGATGCGAAGGAGTCGTGCCGAGGTCATGATGGGTGTCTCCGATAATATTTCGGCGAGATTGAGCCTATGGAGGTGGTTCGAGGCGTTGCGAACGAGTGCGCGAGACATCACTGATTCCATGCCCCGCTCGACGATCTGGGAGGAAACTCCCGCACGAACCTGGCTCGATGCCGGGTTCGCGTTAGCGTGTGATCATAGATGGAGCCGCAGACCGGGTGGTCCGATCAATTCGAGCGTAACTCAAGCACGTTGAAGCCGCGGTGGAGGCCTAGCTTTAGGGCATAGTCCACCACCTCATCGTACTCGCTCTCCACGATCGGCCTATCGAGCTCGGGATAGCGGTGTGCCCGGTGCACCGGACGATACTGATCCATGATGTTGACGTACGAGTCGAGGGAGAGTTCGTGCGCGATGTATTCCATCACTGCCATGGAGCCTGCAATGCCGTTCGGCAGAACCAGGTGACGGATGATAAGTCCACGAGTCGCAATGCCGCGTTCATCGGTAGCAAGATCTCCCGTCTGTCGATGCATTTCTTTCACAGCCAGCCGAACGACGTCCCAATAGTCTTTCGCCCCGGAATACTTGCGCGCCGCTTCGTTATTCGAGTACTTGATGTCCGGCATGTACAGGTCAATGATGCCGTCGAGGAGCTTGAGGGTCTGCACTGATTCGTAGCCGCCGCAGTTGTAGACGAGAGGAATCGTCAGCCCCCGCTCAACGCCGATGACAAGCGCCTCGACGATCTGCGGTGTGAAATGAGAGGGCGTGACGAGGTTGATGTTGTGACACCCCATACCTTGGAGGGAGAGCATGATCTCGGCCAATTGGTGAGCGTTGATCGCGCGGCCAATCCGGTGGTAGCTGATGTCGTAGTTCTGGCAGAACTGGCATTTGAGATTGCAGGAGGTAAAGAAGATGGTCCCTGACCCGTTCAGCCCGACGAGAGGCCGCTCTTCGCCGTAGTGCGGTGAAGCGCTCGCAATCGTCAGATCGTCCGTCGATCGGCAGACACCATATTGTTTCTGTGCCCTATGCACGCCGCACTCACGCGGGCAGAGCCTGCACTCATTCATTCTTTCGCGAAGCAACTGGCCGCGCTGTGTAAGTTCTTTGAGTGTCAGAAATCGCCGATACGCTGGGAGCATCTGATAAGAATCCGATGTTCAATAACGACTTTGAAGAATTCGTGCGTCGTCCACGCACGGCACTATTCTAATCAAAACATCGCCAACGGTCAAGGCAAAGCGTGACAATAGCTCTTCACATTGAGGTCTCGATTCCCAGGCTCGCGAATACGCTGAACCGCTGGCCAGGTCAACAATCAGCCAAACGGGGCTCTTCACGTGGTCGAGTTGGTTTGGGGGATTACCGCCGAGACCGCGTTGATTATTCGATGACGATCGAACCAATGCCCGAAGAGCACAAAAAGCCAGCCTGCATTGCCTGCAATCGCGATTGCCGTCTCACTTGGGGGAGGTGGACCAAAGACGTTTGCCAAATAGACGACGACCAAAAAGGCCGCCAAGGCCCAAAAGCCGTACATCCCAATCTTGTCCTTTGCCTGCGTTGAGCGAAGGTAGAGAATCATGCCGGCGGCAAACATCGCAAGTTCGAGCAGGAGGGTGCCGGCGATCGAATTCCAAAGTCCCAGACCGAAGTATTTTTCGGTCCCGAAGCCGAGCGGCAAATCGGGGCGATGTGTGATGAAGTCCAGAATCCAGTGGCTGAACACTACTACTCCGACAGTCATTGTCTCTCGCCGGGAGGGGCGGAAGGCATAGTAGCATAATCCGACCACCACAGCCCAGACGAACGCAGCGAGAAGACTGTGGGTGATGGGATAGTCGTAGAAGTCGAGCGGTGTCACTGTCGTTATGCCGGGAGTAATGCGGACTTTCTCGATCCCTAGGAGCAGAAAGATTGGCCAAAGCAAATCGACGGCCTGTGCCCCGAGGATCAAGGTTCCGAGGGAAGTTTTTGGAGCGACTTTTTTTGCCGCGAACGCAACCGCAAAATGTCCGAGGAACATGGCGGCGACTCCTCACTGGGAAGTGATCCTGGAAAGCAAAGCTCGTTCGCAACATCCCCGCTCTCTTCGTCTTCCGATCCGAGGCGGGGGACGTCACGCTGCACGATGACTACTGCCTAAACTCATCAATCTTCTTACCATAGTCGTCGAAGGCTTCCATCTTGAAACGGTTGCCATCGACCGTTACGAGCGCGTAGTTGTACGAACGGGCAAACTTCACCACGTTTTTCAAGTACGGGATCTTGAAATCTTGATCGTACGTCGGCGCCCCCGCTCCCCCGGCAATAACCTGAAAGATGCCCTTCCTGAAATTTGGATTTACACCTTTGTCGACCTTTACGCGCGCATAGATATGCTCATGGCCGGCGAAGACAATCCCGACGTTATGTTGTTCAAAGAGCCTCCAAAGAGCATCTCGTTCGTCCGGGTATCTGTCGAACGACGAGCCTATATGCCCGCCGGCTGGAAAGAACGGCAAATGCGAGTAGACAAACGTCAACCTCTGCCCTGCCTTCTTGAGATCCGCCTTGAGCCACTCGAGCTGACGACCGGTGATCCGATGGAATGATCCTTCATAGGGAAACTTGATCGAATCATCCTTCACGACATTGAAGTAGTGCGCGTTCAGCGCAATGAAGTGGACGTTTCCATAATCGAAAGAATAGACCGTCTCTCGAAAAGGCGGATGTCCCGGTTCCGGTTCCGGACCGTTTGTCGGCAGAATGTAGTTTTCGGCCCAGAGATCTTCAGCGCTGTTGGGTGGCGGCGGATCGTGCCGGCCGCGCTTCCCAAACCGAATGTGCGGCGCGGTCGCATCATGATTCCCCACCGATGGATAGAACGGAACAAACGCGTTCGCGTGTGCCACGGCTCTTCGCCAAGTCTCGGTTTGAAGCGCCATATCATCCCGCTCCGGAGTGTTGCCGTCCGACTGATCGCCGGTGGTCAGAAAGAAGCGCGCGGTATGGTTGAGCGCCTGCTGCGCCAGACGATTCATGATAACGTAATTGACACCATTCAACCGGAAGTCGACGTCGGCTTCTCGTCCCGATCGGGAATCGCCGGAAACCATGAACGAGAATTTCGCATTCTTCACCGGAGCCGTTCGAAAGGTGAAGACGGGGCTTGAGACCGTGTCGTTCCGATGGAACGCCACCACCTTGTATGAGTACACCTTGTCGGCAGTGAGCTTCTCCAGCAGGACTTCGAAAACGGATCCCGAACTGTTTGCGGAGAACTTCTCCCGTTTCGATCCCGACCAATACAAGATCTCTCCCATGCTCTGTAAGTTCGTCTTCCAGGCGATCACAATAGAATTGGGCGTTGCGTTCGCCACAATCGGTCCCTCCGAAAGAATCAGCCCGAGTTCATGCTTGTCACCCTGCTTCAGCAGCCGGAAGGTGTAGTTCAAGGATCGGAGCTCGGTCCATTGAACGGTGTCGATACAACTCACTCTATAGTTGTAGACGATGTCCGTTCGAAGACTCTTCAGAGTGACCGAATGCGACTTTCCGACCGACCTATCTTCCGCGCTGGAGTAGTATTCAGGAAAGGGCTGCCGGTTTCTCCCGTCATCCGGGGCAAAGCGGACAATTCCCCGCGCGGTCGGATTGGCAGTGGTCCACGAGACAACCACATCGTTGTTGACGACCCGAACCTGAGGAACGATTCGGCTGGGATGGAGCTCGGCCTGGAGTGGAAGGAAGGCGAACGCGAGGATTAGCACAATCTTTCGAACAAAGCGAATCATAACCGTATTCCTGTTAGAATGACCTGAGAGACGACTTTCTGAGCTTGTCCTTCTCGGAATCTGAAAGTCGGTAGTTGTAGTTGTAGAGCACCCCCTCCCAATCACCGTACGTTGGATTGGGGAGGATGATGAATCTCTTGCCAAACTCGTTCTTGCTCCTGTTCACTTCGCTGAAGCGTTCAGCAACATTCTTTCGCTCGAACGCATTGGAGAAGTCGTTAAGATTGTCCCCGATCAGCATCACGACGTGATGGTTCGTCGCGATGCTGGTTCGTCGGCTTTCTTTGCTTGACTCATGTTCTTTGAAGAGCATCTGTTCTCTCTTGACGTCCGGAAATCCCGCAGCGGCAAGGTTCTTCATTGTCGCATCGATCTGCTTGACTGTCCGATTCGAGACGTAGAAAACCCGGACGCCATGCGAGACTGCATAGTTCAGAAGATCGACGGCCCCCGGCACGGCCTCCGCCCTGGCAGCGTCAACCCACTCATTCCAGAGATAAGGATAGGTTTGGTCTTCTTTGATGAGCCTTGCTGCGTGGGGACTGTTGTCGAGGATGGTTTCATCCACGTCCACAATGATGGCGCGCGGCCTGGTGATCGTTTTGTTCCGGAGATCCTCATCAAGAGTCAGGCGGGCAACGTGGTAGGCTTGGTAGCAGAGCGCGCGAAACTCGGCCGAGGTCTGATACCAGACTATCGCCAGCACCGTGTGCTCGCTCTTTGATGGCTGTTGTTCCGATTGATGGTTCACACCCACCAAAGCGAAACATACAATCGCCAGAGCAAACACAAGGAGAAGT
>DMMN01000202.1 GCA_003453835.1 Bacteroidota bacterium
GTGTACCGCATCACCAATCCCTTCGGCAGCCATATCTGTCTGATCTGAACATTCATGGAGTCCTTGGGAGGAGTACACTTGAACGCATGAAGTGAATGGGCGGGGCTTCAGATGAAAACATTGTTCGTTTCAGCACGGTAAGAGGAAGGATGACCTGAAGGAGGGTTAGCCGCAAGTGGCATTCGAACAAACTTGGAGATGGTTTGGTCCGAAGGATCCAATCACGCTCAAACAAATAAAACAGACGGGCGCTGTCGGAATCGTTACGGCATTGCATCATCTCCCGATTGGTGAAACATGGTCGACGGACGAAATCCTCAAGAGAAAACGGGAGATAGAATCGGAAGGATTACGATGGTCCGTGGCTGAGAGTGTCCCGATACATGATGACATAAAAAGGCATTTGGGCAGCTATCGACAATTCATCCTAAACTGCAAGGAATCAATTAGAAATCTTGGTCGCTGCGGCATCGATACCGTTTGCTACAACTTCATGCCGGTGCTCGACTGGTCGCGCACCGATCTCGAGTTCGTCTTCGAAGACGGATCGATTACGACAAAGTTCGAAGCACATGTGCTTGCGGCTTTTGATCTCTTCATTCTCGGGCGTCGTGGTGCGGACAAATGCTATAACGAACGAGTCATGAGGAAGGCACAACAGTACTATGAGAGTCTGAGCGAAAGGCGGAAAGAAGATGTCGCTCAAACCATCCTGCTCGGTTTTCCGGGTTCGCTGGAAGCCCACACTCTGGAAACATTTCGCGCGGCTCTACGTGCGTACAACGGGATTGGCGATGCCGAGTTCCGTGAGAATCTGTACAACTTCATACGTGAGATAACACCAGTCGCAGAGGAATCCAGCGTGGTGATGGCGATTCATCCTGACGATCCCCCGTGGCCATTGTTCGATTTGCCGCGCGTTGTGAGCAAGAGAGAGGATGTTGAGCAACTGCTGCAGGCGGTCGATTCGCCTGCGAACGGAATAACTCTCTGTACAGGTTCACTTGGAGCCGGAGCCCAAAACAACCTTGTCGAGATGACAGAAAATTTCGCGGAGAGAATTAATTTCGTTCACTTACGAAACGTCACGAGAGCGCCGAATGGTGATTTCGTCGAAGGAAATCATCTGGATGGTGATGTGGATATGTACGGTGTTGTGAGAGCGCTTCTTGTCGAGCAGGAACGTCGTGAGGCTGAGAAAGGAGAAGTGAGGAGGATGCCGATGCGCCCAGACCACGGCCATCTCATGTTGGCTGACCGACACAGGGAGAATATCTATCCCGGCTATTCGTTATTTGGTAGAATGAGAGGGCTCGCCGAACTGCGGGGACTGGAGCTGGGAATCAGGCGTTCTCTAGGATTTTGAGAGCCCTCACGCGATCACAAAAATGTGGAACATGCTCTGGAGATCTCTCCACGAGAGAACTCAGCTAGACGGCTAGTCGCCGGTTGCCCTCCAATACTGGTGAAGCGGGTTCTTCCCTCACTCTTGCCGCCAACAGGTTCTTCCTATCCCCTTCTATCTGCCAACTCCAAAAGACCGGATCGTTTCTATAAAACAAGAAAGCCCCCACGCGTCCCACCCGCGCGGATTTTTTTCACTTGACAAAAAGGGTAGATATCAACATTTTGGGCGTCGATAAAGTAAACGATAAAGTGTGTGCGGATTAATCCTCAACGGATCAAGAATGTGAGGACGAGATAGCTCCGTCGTTGCCGAAGCGAACACCCACCTTTGGTGAGGAGGCCACATCCCCGCTTTCAACAATATCCGGCGCCGGGATTGGAGAATCGGGTCAACGTACTATTCATTCTGATGGTGCGACCCATAGAAAGGATCGGTGTCATCCCCTTCCATTGTTCTGAGATCGGAAGAGTCCTCCTATCGACTCACCTGTGCTGCACTTTATGAAAGGACCTCCCATGTCCCCCCTCCAAACAGTAGACTGGTTAATCATAGCAGCCTACTTCGCCATCATCCTTGGGCTCGCTTGGTGGATCATTAGAAAACGACAGAACACTACGGCGGACTACTTTCTAGCCGGGCGTCATCTCGGTTGGTTCATTGTTGGCGCTTCTATTTTTGCTTCAAATATCGGTTCCGAGCATCTTGTCGGCCTGGCGGGCTCCGGTGCGACGGATGGCGTAGCCATGGCGCATTATGAGTTACACGCATGGTGCCTCCTCGTTCTCGGATGGATCATGGTTCCGTTCTACATGAGGTCGAAGATCTTCACCATGCCCGAGTTTCTTGAACGGCGATTTTCTCCACAAGCACGGACGGTCCTCTCCGGAATCTCACTGATCGCCTATGTGCTGACAAAGATCGCCGTCGGTGTATTTGCCGGGGGAGTCGTCTTTGCTGTTCTCCTTCCCGACATAAACTTCTTGGGGATGGACAGCTTCTGGGTCGGCTCTATCCTCGTCATCATCATCACCGGTCTCTACACGGTCCTCGGTGGAATGAGCGCCGTTGCCTACACGGAGGCCTTGCAGACGATCGTGTTGGTAGTCGGTTCGGCGCTCGTCACGATTTTTGGCTTGTCATATCTCGGTGGGTGGTCCGAACTTCGATCTATCGCGGGTTCGGAGATGTTCAATCTCTGGAAGCCGCTGGTGCCTGAAGGCGTCGAAGGGACATGGGCGCCGGTCAAAGAAGCCGGTAAGATGGCATGGTATTTCAACGACAACTATCCGTGGCTGGGCATGCTCTTCTGCGCCCCGATCATCGGGTTGTGGTACTGGTGCACGGACCAGTACATCGTTCAACGTGCGTTGTCGGCACCAAATGAAACCGAAGCCCGGCGTGGCTCCATTATGGCGGCGTGTTTCAAACTTTTACCCGTATTCATTTTCATCATCCCGGGCATGATCTGCTATGCGCTCGCGGTGAGCGGAAGAGTGCCAGTTCTCCAACAAGAACTGCTTGGTTCGGATGGCCTGGTCATCCGCGACAATGCACAGCAAGCGTTTCCATTGATGGTCGCTCACGTGTTGCCGGTCGGTGTACGAGGGATGGTCGTCGCCGGGTTGCTTGCCGCACTGATGAGTTCCCTTGCGGGTGTGTTCAATGCATGCTCAACGCTGTTCACAATCGACTTCTATTCCCGCCTGAAGCCAAACGTCTCTCAAGAAAGGCTTGTTTGGGTCGGAAGAATCGCCACGGCAGTGATGGTTCTCATCGGACTCATGTGGCTTCCCGTCATTCGAGGGGGGAAAGGATTGTACGATTATCTGCAGGGTGTTCAGGCATATTTAGCGCCGCCGATCTTCGTCGTCTTCTTCGCCGGAGTCTTCCATAAGCGCTTGAATGCCAAGGGATGTCTCGCCGCCTTGTACACAGGATTGGCTCTCGGCATCATGCGCCTGGCAATCGATACGCCGGTCAAACTTGCAACCGACTTCCGCTACGCAGAAGGCTCATTCCTCTGGATCGTGAATAACGTCTTCTTCCAGTACTATAGTCTGATGATCTTCCTCGTTTCGCTGGCAGTGATGTTCATTGTAAGTTATCTCACCGAGGCGCCCTCGTACGAACAGATCACAGGACTGACGTACGGCACGATAACGGATGAGCACAGAAGAACATCGAGGGCGAGCTGGAACAAGTGGGATGTCGTGTCATCCGCAACCGTCGTGGTGTTGATTCTGGTGGCGTATATCACCTTCGTTGGCTGATCGGGGGGAGGCTGGAGATCCAAACGGAGTGCATGAACGTGAATAACCGTGCGCGCAGGAATTCATCATGCAGAGAAACGAACTGGGATGCAGGGCGGATGACAGAATCAACGCCGCGAGCTTCAGCAACATGAACCGGATCGGCCGAAGTTGAAAGAAAAGTTGGGGAGAAGCATTTGCAGCCTAATTCATGTCCCCTGGAAGGATGCTTTCACTGGTGTTATGACGAGCCGCGGAGGTACGTGCACAAAGCAGTTCTGCAAATTGTAAGATTGATTGTTTCGCTGGTTCCGGTGGCCGAAGTGGTATTCTCCCAGACTCCGGCTTTTCCGGGGGCGGAAGGCGGCGGAATGTACACGCGTGGCGGTCGAGGGGGAAGGGTCTTGGAAGTGACAAGTCTTGCCGATGACGGCTCGAGCGGAACGCTTCGTTGGGCCGTCAATCAAAGCGGTGCACGAACAGTGGTGTTCCGCATCTCCGGCACAATTCTTCTCACCAATCGGTTAGTGATCACGAGAGATTCCATCACCATCGCCGGACAAACCGCTCCGGGGGATGGAATCTGCCTTCGCAAGTTTCCCCTGGAAGTGAGCGCCAACCAGGTAATCATACGATACATCCGCTGTCGTCTTGGCGACGAGTCGACCTCGGAATACGACGCGCTCAGTTCCTACACAAACTCGCTCACGGGCTTCAAGCGGAATATCATCATCGATCATTGTTCGGTGAGCTGGGGCATCGATGAGACGCTCACGGCCTACGGTAATGATTCCACCACCGTGCAATGGTGTATCATCAGCGAGAGCCTGTACCATTCCCGCCACTCCAAAGGAAACCATGGATACGGCGGTATCTGGGGTGGAAGAAGTCGCGCATCCTTTCATCATAATCTGCTCGCCCATCATTCCAGCCGGAATCCACGGCTCTCGGGCTCAACCACAACCGTCCCGACATTCAACATCGATCTGCGGAACAATGTCATCTACAATTGGGGATTCAACAGCGCATACGGCGGCGAGGGGGGCACCGGGAATTTTGTGAACAATTACTACAAGCCGGGTCCGGCAACGAAGAGCGGTGTAAGATCAAGGATCTTTCAACCCTCCGATACGCTCGGTCGCTGGTATATCAACGGAAATGTGGTGGAAGGAAACGTGGCGGTCACGGCCGACAACTGGGCAGGAGGCGTGAACCCGGATATCGTTCCAAAGGACATCAACAGTGTCAAAGCGACGACCCCGTTCCCCTTCATCACAGTGACCACGCACACGCCACAGCAGGCGTTCGAACTCGTGCTGCAACACGGCGGGGCCTCCGCCCCGAAGCGCGACACCGTTGACGGAAGGATCGTGCACGAGACCCGTACCGGAACGGTCACGTACGGAGGGCATGGCGATTCCTCCTATGCCGTGATGCAACGACTCGATACAAGCAAAGTTTACGGTATCATTGATGCCCCGACCGATGTGGGCGGATGGCCTGTGCTCAACAGCTTGCCTGCGCCGACGGATACCGATCACGATGGCATGCCCGACGCGTGGGAAGCCGGCGTCGGCCTTGATCCCAATAATGCATCCGACCGGAACCATGTGGATTCAAACGGATACACGATGCTCGAGAATTATCTCACCAGCCTTGTAAGACAGTATTCCCCCGTGACTGAGGCGCCGCGCGAGATTTCTGCACCGCGTGGTTTCGCACTGGAACAAAACTATCCCAATCCGTTCAATCCGACGACAACTGTTCGTTATCATCTATCGGAGAACAGCTTCGTTACCGTGAAGATCTTTGATATTCTTGGAAGAGAAGTCGCAACGCTTGCCAACGGACTACAAGTAGGTGGAACGTATGCGATCCAGTGGGATGGTGCGGGAATGCCCAGCGGTGTTTACCTCTGTCGCCTCAAGAGCGCGTCGACCGAGTCAACAAACACTTACATTGAGGCGAAGAAAATGCTGCTGACGAGATGAGGATTGTCCCTAGGTTCAGTATCCGTGTCAATCCCTGCCCGCCAGCTGCCGCAGGCTGGCAGGCGGGCGAGCGTGGTCAAATAGCTGAGTAGTTACTGCAGTTGCATATCAAGATCCATTAAGAAAGCAGATACCTGACGTTAAGCACCAAGGAGGCCAAATGATGAAGAACAATACCTTATGGATGATACCCCGAGATCGTCTCCATCCGTCGAGGGGAGAGAGCAGGGCGCTTCCCTACCATGGAGGAATTGCAGCAATCGTATTGCGCCTCCTTGTTTTGACAGTTCTTGGAGGATCGATCCTCTCGGCTCAGTTTGGCGGAAAGATCTCCGGTGTCGTAAAGGATGCGCAAAACGGTGAACCGTTGGTTGGCGCCAACGTGATGTTGGTCGGCACCACGCTGGGTGCCTCCACGGGGATCGACGGTGCCTACTTCATCCTCAATGTACCGGCCGGTAAGTATGAACTTCGCGCGACGATGATCGGTTACGAGCGAATCGTACAACGCGATCTTATCGTGAATTCGGGTCGAACCACGGCGGCAGACTTCATGCTCAAGCCGACGGCCATCGAGCTTGAAGCTATCGTGATCGAGGCGACTCGACCGGACGTTGAGCGCGAGAAGACATCGACAAGCTCAATCATCCGATCAGAGGAGGTCCAGGCTCTTGCCGGAATGAGGGATGTGAACGACGTCATCGGCCTCGCCGCGGACGTGACGGACGGACACTTTCGCGGTGGACGAGCCAACGAAGAATACTACACCCTTCAAGGTATGGGAATCGTCAATCCGTTGGATGCGAGCGCCGCATTTCGACCCATCATGAGCGCGGTGGAGGAGGTGGAAGTCGTCACGAGCGGCTTCGGCGCCCAGTACGGAAATGCGCAGTCGGGCGTTGTGAATATTACGATGAAGGAAGGGAAAACCGACAAGTGGAGAACGAGACTCGAAGCGCGCATGCGAGCACCGGGGCTGAAGTACTTCGGGCCGAGTCTTTACGACGAACAAGCGCAACCGTACCTGCTCAAATTGTCCGATCCCGAATTCTGGAAATCGGGAGATGCCGGTACGGGCAATCGTCCGATTCTCGGGTGGACGAGCTCGGACTTTGGAGGCGACTCGACTGTTATGCTTCAGGTAGCGCAGGCGATCTGGAAGAGCGCAACGGAAAGAGATCTGAATCGCAAGTACTGGAACACGATCGACTATTCCGTTGAGGGCGCGTTCGGGGGTCCTCTTGATCAAGGGGCGACGATGTTTCTCGCTCTTCGCTCGGAAGTGACCAATCCGATCGCTCCAACGGAGGAGCCCGACAAGCAGCATCAGATTATGGGAAACATCGCGTTCGAGATGGGAGACGGTGCCGCGTTACGGTTGAGCGGCAGTTATCAATATCAGTTCAACAATGTGCTGGGCGGAGGGACGGGATTCTATCAGTGGGTGTGGGATAGGATTCTCGGTATCTCGTACCGAAAAAGAACAAATCATCAATTCGGAGTAAGGTTCACCCAAGCCATCAGCCCCAATACGTTCTATGAAATAAAGTTGAACGGCCTTCGTACGCAGAACAGTTTGGGGACATCTCCCTGGTACGATACGGTCACCGACGCGGTCAGGGGCATGGAAACCGGCACGGCAATCATTACCAGAACGATGAATTTCATGTCGTACCAGAACATGACAGGGAAGACGTTCTTCTACCTTGCCAATAACTTAAGCAACTTCAACAACGAAAAGACGCTTACTGCTTCATTAGACGCATCGTTTACGAGTCAGGTAACAAACCAGCACCTGCTCAACGGAGGAATCCAGGGGAACTACTATTCCATTAACGTTGACAACGTCGGCAGCATAGCGTCCAAAGGAAGTATCACGGTTCGAAAACATTCGGGAGAGCCGTACGAATTGGGACTCTATCTTCAGGACAAGATGGAATTCGAAGGGATGGTTGCCAACGTCGGCGTGCGTTGGGATGTGTGGAACTCAAACAACGAATACTACTACGACCAGTTTGATCCGTTTGTTCTGCGCGATTCACTCGGCAAGCCGACGCTTGAATACGACGCCGATCGAGCCTCCAAAGAGGAAGCAAAGCCGATCGGGAGGCTCCAGCCCCGCCTCGGAGTTTCCTTCCCCGTATCGACGACGACTGTCTTCCATCTAAATTACGGAACGTTCATGCAGAGGCCTTCATTCCAGTACGTGTTGGGAGAGACGAAGAAGATGCCGCCTCCACCGACAGTCCCGGCTGTCTACAGTCTGGCAAATCCAAGACTCCAACCACAAGTGACGAACAGCTACGACGTCGGCGTGATGCAGGGGTTGGGGGAGGGTTTCACTCTCGATGTGAGCGGATACTACAAAGACATCAAGGATCTCATCGAACAGGCGGTCTTCACCAATCTTTCGACCGGTACAAGCTACTTCTCCTACTTCAATAGAGATTACGCGGATGTGCGAGGGTTCCGCATCGCGTTTACGAAGAGGCGAGGTACCTTCACCGGATCGATAAACTACCAGTTCAGCGTGGCGACAGGCAAGAGTGCCTCCGCTTCAAATGCCCCCGTGGCAATTACGAAGGACCTTTCAGGCGTTGTTTCGACCGATGTGGTTACGAAGGTTCCCATCAAGGATGTTCTCTTGAACTTCGATCGAACGCATAATCTCATTGCAAACCTTGCCTACCGGAGTGATGCTGCATTTGGTCCGCAGCTCTGGGGCGAGCATCCGTTCGGCAACATCGTTCTCTCCGTAAACTCCTTTGCGCGGAGCGGCCGGCCTTATACGTCACCGGACAATGCCATCGACGTCAACGGTCTCCGATCACCCGCGGAATACAATACCGACCTGAAGATATCGAAGAGCATCAAGGGTTTCTTTGGAGCGACGGCGACGTTCTACGCGGAGGTGTTCAACGTCTTCAACAGCAAAATCTTCAATTACTCTTATCTCTTTAACACCGCGAACAAGGTTGATCAGAATGCCGCCACGGCGCTCTACCACCATTACGCGTTGGACGATCCCGAACAAGGCGTTTTGTATTGGGACGACCAAAATACGGGAGGTGCCTACGGGGTCGACCATTCGTTCTTGCTGTACAGTAATTCTCCGCGATCCTTCTCCTTTGGCGTCGCCATTGAATTCTGAACCACACAATTCCCAGTGAGGGATAATTGACATGAAACAAACGACTTTTCTTTTCCTGGCGTTGGCTGTGGCCTCGTCTGTCGCACTTGCGCAGCGCGATTTCAAGACACACACCCGCAGCATGCTTCGACAGACGATCTATAACACGGGCGAGCTGGGACGAGCTCTTGAGGGTTCCAATTCCACCACCGTCGGCATAGCCGAGGGAACCTCTTCCCTGGAATGGCCCCCCTATTCCAGGCAGGCCCTTGACGGCATTCTGTACTATGGACAGCACAATGGTCAGGGATCCGGCTTGGTGCTGAGAGCTTTCGTGAATGGGAATTATGAGTTCAGGGCCTGCGGAGGTGTTACGGATGGCTCCGGAAATGCAACGGCGATCGCGGGCGTGTACGTGATCCCCGGCCCGATTACGCGCACCGAGAACTTTCCTGTCTTGGCAGACGGCTCCCTGAATCCCTCCTACGATCCGAATGAGGCGGAAGAGATCATCGTGGCGAAGTATACCACAACTCCTCCGATGAAACTCTCTATTACGCAAACAAGCCGCGCGTGGAGCTTCCCGGGCTATGATGCTTTCGTGATCATCGAATACGACATTGTGAACAACGATGTGGTCGACTACACCGACGGATTCGTGATGTTCCAGAACGCGTTTTCTCCTTCGGCCTTCGGGCTCATGAGAAAGTACGGAGTCTGGAACGAATCCTCCACGACAAGCCGAAGCAGGGAAGAGTATGCTCGCTACAATTTTTCGCGTCTGATGACGTATGTACATCCGCGGGATGGATTTCCCGACGCCGTGTACTTTAACAAATGGTCGACGCCCGGAAACCGAGGCGGTCTCACGTCACCCCAGGCAGTGGGAGTGCTTCCGTTGCACTATGACTCCGAGCATCTTCAATTGAAGCAAAACACCATCTATACGGTTTCCGACTCGGCTCGCGTTTGGGATCAAAACGGCAAATTCAAACAGCCCTATACGACTGAAACGAACGGAAACAGAAATCAGGAAGTGACGCGAACGATAAACCTGGGTTTGACGCTGACGATTCATAACCCGTCCGGATCCAACACCAAATCCTCATCATCCACGCCGTCATCGGATTCCATCTTTTGGGCCGATTATCATGCTCCCTACAAGAGCGGGTCGTGGAGATACGCGCCGGTGGATCCCGCTGTGAGTCAATCGTTCATTGACTACTGGCACGGGCGTATGAAGCCGAGAGCCTTCTCGGCAAGCGGGTACACGGGGGCATTCTTTCATTATATGTCGTTCGGGCCGTATGTGTTCAAGAAAGGGGAACATCTCAAATTCGCGGTTGCTCAAGTTGTCGGATATGGGCCTGGTGTAGCGNNCCCCCGGCAATGGCAGTTGGTTCGCGCCTGTGCCAAGTTGGGAAGATTCGCTGACGTATCCCGGCGTATCAGCCATCGCAGGGATCAGTCACATGGGAAGCGCCTATTTGAAAAACCATGAATTGCCGTGGTTCGTTTCGGCGGGAAGAGGGATTTCAAGAGTCGATACCGCGCGAGTGATTTCGATTCGTGATGTCGCCGACCGGGCAATTCAAATGTACACCGGTGATCAATTAAAGAAATATGACGGCGTTCAGTTCAAGCCGGAAAATACACCGGAGACCGGAAGGTATGGCGCGACGAAAACGTATATTCCGATCCCCGCACCTGTCTTGTTTGTCTTTGATGCCGCCGATGTCAAGAACAAACTCNNCAAACTCGTGTGGGGCCCCCAGGTAGAAGGGTTCACCGCTCTTCCAAGTGTTCAGTCTGCCAGAGTGGCCGGGCGCATCAAGGCAGGTCTGAGTCACTACCTTGTGCTGAAGTCTCCGGAAGGTCTCGGACCCTGGATTCGTCTGGACAGCATCGGCATCCGGGACCCGCGCTACTATAATAAAGATGCCGGCTATCCCGGTCGATATGTTTTCCGGGATACGACCAGTTTGCTCAGCGAAAACTACTACTATTGCGTCATTTCGATTGATTCGTTGGGAGGCAAGAGCGGAATGACGAATGTGACCTACCACGCTACGCAGAAAGGTGCCGTCGCGCGTTTGGGCGGCAAGATCTATGTCGCCCCCAACCCGCTCATCCTCGCCAGCAACTTTGGAGGATCGACCCAACAGGGAGACATCAACGACAAGATCGGGTTCTACGGACTCCCGAAGAATGCCACCATCAGAATCTTCTCGTACAGCGGCCAGTTGGTAGGCACCATCGAACACAAGGAAAACGTCTACTCGCATGAGTGGTTTCAGATCTCAAGAAACAGTCAACGCATAGCCGCCGGTGTCTACTTCTACATTGTCGAAGACCTTGACGAAGGTACGCGGGCAACGGGTAAGTTCGTCATCATTCATTGACCGGGGGAATGACAGCCATGAAGAAAACCACAATCTGTGTTGTGTCGTTTCTGTCGTTTCTTCTTACGTCGCAGACGGCACTCTCGCAAAAAGTCGGCAGCACCTCCATGCAGTTCTTCAAAGTCATGCCCAGCGCCCGCGCGACAGCGTTAGGCGATGCGTACAGCGTCTGGGCATCCGGCGCGGAAGCGGTCTTCTGGAATCCGGCCGGTATCCCGCTTGTGGAACAAAGCGAGCTTTCTCTGACGTACTTGAAATGGATCTTCGACACCCGGCAGGGAGCGCTTTCATTCGCCACGTCGTTCGGTTCGTGGGGGGCGGTAGGCCTCCAGTTGCAGTACGTGGATTTTGGGGAAATCGAGGAGGCTCTTTGGGCTTCGCCGTTCAAAGATGACATCACGTACCCCGGTCTCACAGGGAGAACATTCCGTCCGCACGCGTACGTCATCGGCCTGAGCTATGGAAGCCGGATTACCGAGAAGTTTTCAACCGGAGTGACGGTGAAGTACGCGCGGGAATCCCTCTACAACGGCCAGATCGTTACGGCAGTCACCGGCCAGGGNNCCGTCCGCCTTGCCGCCTCGGTACAGAATTTCGGAGCCAACGTGAAGTATGCCTCGGAGTCGAATTCCATTCCCATGGCTCTCAGGTTCGGTACTGCGGTGGACCTTGTCGGCACCGATGCTCTCCTGACCCCAAGCGAAAACAGCCGGCTCGGGTTGGCCTTCGATCTCTTCCAGCCGAACGACTATGCACAACAAATGCATATGGGCGCCGAGTATGAGTTTTCCAATCTCGTCGCGCTGCGCCTGGGCTACAAGTTCAATTACGACGCCGACGGGTTTACGGCGGGNNGCTTACGGCCGGCGGCGGCATCAAGCAGGGCTTTGGAACCATGAAGCTGTCGTTCGATTATAGCTTCGGAGCTCTCCGGTATGATCTTGGAAATGTCCATCGCATAAGCTTAGGAGTGGGATTCTGATGAAATACTCATATGGTACACTCGCGTTTGCAGCGCTCATCGTCTTCTCTTTCTCCTCCGCACGACAAGCGCTTGCGCAAGGATACGATACACCGTTGGGCTCTCAAGGCTTGAGTCGGACAACGATGCACTCTGCAGCTTCGCGGGCAGCCGGCGGCATCACCATCGCTTTGAAAAACGACATGTCCTTGATGTTTTCCAATCCAGCGTTGCTCTCCTCACTCGAAGGGCTCCAACTGTCGCTCGGCGGTTTGCAGCAACACACCTACGCCAAGCAAGAGCAACGCTACGGAGGGCTGCAGACTCATTCGGCATTCAATCTTCTCATGGAGGGAACAACGGGCCTGATCAGCGATGCGGACACTTCGAAACTCCTGGGTGGAACCAAAGTGAGAGTGATTGATCAGACCGATTCTGTTCAACGACCGTTTGACACGATCGGCCCGAACTGGAACAGGACGCGATCCAAAGGCCTCCCTGTCCAGATACTCCTGGCCTCCCCGTTTTCGATTGGAACTGTTCGAGTTGTCGTCGGCCTCGGCGCCGTCGAGTATGCAAACCTGAATTGGTACTACCAGAACAACAACTGTCTCTCCCCGTCCGTCCTCTCAGTGCTCAACGGGACGATTTCCACCAACGGACTCAATGCAAATCCGTACCTTGTTCAGTGGTACCAATACTATCAGCAGCGGGATGGGTCCATATATGGTTACGGAGGAGCGTTCTCTGCCGCTCTCTCCGACAAGCTTAGCTTCGGCGTCAGCGGCATGCTTCTCAACGGAAGCACGGACGATCAGGAAGTGCGGGTCGGACGCGGCAGGTTGGTGTTCTTCACCAATTCTTTGAGGTTGGATAAACAAAGCATGTCAAGCTATACGAAAACGGGGACGTCGGATTACAGCGGTGCGGAATTCACCCTGAGCGGAAGATACAAGGGTCGTGCGTTCGATGTCGGCTTATCCGTCCAACCGCCCGCGACCATCACGCGGTCATTCTCGACACTTATCTTAGCAGACTCGGTGACGGCGGTGAGCAAATGGAGCGGCCGTGTCGATTCCCTTCACGCGCGGTCGACTACGTCGGTAAGCGGTGAAGACAAGATGGCGCTTCCGTGGCGAGCTACGCTGGGTGTGGCCATCGCTCTGAATGAGAAACTTACGGTAGGATTGGAATATGAGCTGCGGCCCTACGCATCGGCAACCTACACGGCTGCCAACGGAAATGAATCGACGCCCTGGGGTTCATCGTCGGTGTGGCATGTCGGCGCAGAGTTCAGGCCGAATTCGTGGCTCGACGTGCGTGGCGGCGTGCGGGAGTACGCCGAAGTCTTCCAACCATTGACCCATGCATTGAGAGGAGAGGTCGTGACCTACCCGATCTATTCCATCGGGGTCGGCGTTAAACTCGCCAACGCCCGGTTGGATGTCACCTACGAATACTCCGACATGAAGTATGTGGATACCTGGTCGAACGCCGTGAGTATCAACAGGGAGATTCGCCAGAACATTGTTGCCAATGTCTTCTATGACATTCCATGGTGAGAGATCCGTCTCGGGGAATCGATCAAGGAGATTCCCTGCACGGACACGCCGGCATAACCTCTCGCGGGATCGGAATTTCGTCGGAGTGCACTCTTTGTTGAAGCATAAATCCTCGTGCCGGTCTGTGCGACGGAAGGGCTCGCTGGCATCTAAAGGTGAAAGAATAGACGTATGAAACGAACATCCCACGTAACACTCCATGACATTGCCAAGAAGTTGAAGGTCTCCCAGGTCACCGTCTCCAAGGCGTTGCGCGGTCACACCGACATTTCCGATGAGACGACCAAACGCATCCGCAAGCTGGCCGGAGATCTCGGCTACAGCCCCAATTTCTTTGCGCGAAATCTCTCCGCGCGCCGGTCAAACATGCTCGGTGTCGTCGTTCCGAAGATC